>CAVVGP010000031.1:0-23493 GCA_963747625.1 uncultured Bacteroidales bacterium
CGGCGCTGCCGAGTTTTCTGTATCTGGCCGCGCCGCACGAGGCCGCCGGCGGGGCGCTCGATTTGCCGTGGGCCCGGGACGCGACTATGCCGTGGGCGAGTTTGCCCGGCGGCAGGCGGCCGAAATGCCCGACCGCACCGTGGCGGCGGCCAAGTCGTGGCTCTGCCATAGCCGGGTGGATCGCCGGCAGCCGATCCTGCCCTGGAACGCCCCGGCCGAAGTGCCGAAAGTCTCGCCGGTCGCGGCTTCGCAGCGTTATCTGGAGCATCTGGTCGGCGCGTGGGAGGCGGCCCATCCCGAGGCGCCGATGGCCGAGCAGCACGTGGTGCTGACCGTGCCGGCCTCGTTCGACGCCAGCGCCGGCGAACTGACCCGCGAGGCCGCGCTGGCCGCCGGGCTGCCGGCCGATCTGGTGCTGCTGGAAGAGCCGCAGGCGGCCGTCTACGCCTGGCTGGCCGCGACCGGCGACCGCTGGCGGCGGGCGCTCTCGGTCGGCGACACGCTGCTGGTCTGCGACGTCGGCGGCGGAACCACCGACCTGACGCTCGTCGGCGCCGCCGAGGAGCAGGGCGAATTGGTTCTGCGGCGGATCGCCGTCGGCAATCACCTGCTGGTGGGCGGCGACAACATGGACCTTGCCCTGGCCCATCACGTCGCCGGCCGGTTCGCCGAAAAGGGCGTGCAACTCGACCCCTGGCAGTCGGTCGCCCTGTGGCATTCCTGCCGCGCGGCCAAGGAAACGCTGCTGAGCCCGAAGGGCCGCAGACGCACCGCATTTCGGTCCTCGGACGCGGCCGAAAGCTGATCGGCGGCACGGTTTCGGTCGAGGTGGATCGCCGCGACGTGAGCGAGTTGCTGGTCGACGGCTTTTTCCCCCATTGCCGGCCGGCCGATCGCCCGCGGCGGCAGCGGGCGTCCGGCTTCCGCGAGATCGGGCTGCCGTTCGAGGCCGATACGGCCGTCACCCGCCACCTGGCGGCGTTCCTGCAAGCCCACGGCGACGAGCCGGGCAAGCCGGTCCGTCCGACGCACGTGCTTTTCAACGGCGGCGTGTTCAAGGCCGAGGCGTTGCAGCGGCGGCTGTTGGAAGTGCTGGGCGAGTGGTTCGGCGGCCAGTGCGCCGCGGCTGCTCGAAGGCGAGCACGATCTGGACCATGCCGTCGCCCGCGGCGCGGCCTATTACGGCTGGGCCAAGCAGCCAGGCGGCATGCGCATCCGCGGCGGCACCGCCCGGGCGTATTACGTCGGCATCGAAACGGCGGGCCTGGCCGTGCCGGGCGCGCCGCGGCCGCTGCGGGCGCTGTGCGTCGCGCCGATCGGCATGGAAGAAGGGACCGAGGCCGAAGTGCCCTCCGACGAGATCGGCCTGGTGGTGGGCGAGCCGGCCCATTTCCGCTTCTTCAGTTCCTCGGTGCGAAAGGCCGATCGCCCCGGCGACCTGTTGACCGCCTGGACGCCCGACGAGCTTCCCGAGACCGATTCGCTGGAGGCCGTCTTGCCGGCCGACGAATCGATCGACGAGCCTTACGTGCCGGTGCGTTTCCACGCGAAGCTCACCGAGTTGGGCGTGTTGGAGTTGTGGTGCGTCAGCGCCACGAGCGAGAAGCGATGGAAGCTGGAGTTCAGCGTGCGGGAAGAGACGTAGACCTGCGACCCGCACGTTGCGAAACCGCAAGCGGCTGGAATCGCGTCTACATCACCGCGAAGTAGTTCTCCACCGCCCGGTCGAAATGCTCGTTGGTCATTTCGGGCGGGCGGTTGTGGTACTTGCAGTAGTTGCACACCTGCAGCAGCAGGTCGCGGGGCTGGCAGAATCGCAACGGGCGGCCGGCGGCTTGTAGTGCGTGGCGATCACGATAGTCGACCGCCTCGCGCCGATAGGGGACGCCGAGCTGCTCGCCCATCAACTCGAACAGCCGGTGGAACTCGTCCTCGGTCGGGTCGATCACCTCGATCTTGTAGGGGATGCGCCGCAGGAACGCCTCGTCGACCAGTTCCCGCGGCTCGAGGTTCGTCGAGAACACCACGAGTTGATCGAAGGGCACCAGGATCTTCTTGCCGTTCGGCAGGCTGAGAAAATCGCAGCGCTTTTCCAGCGGCACGATCCAACGGTTCAACAACTCGTCGATGCGCATCCGCTGGCGGCCGAAATCGTCGATCACCAGCGTGCCGCAGTTGCTCTTCAGTTGCAGCGGCGCCTCGCTGATGCCGGTCGAGGGGTCGGTGGTCACGTCGAGCTGCGACATCGTCAGTTCGCCGCCGGCGATGATCGTGGGCCGGCGGATGCGAATCCAGCGTTTGTCGATTTGCCGCTGATCCACAGGCCCGTGCCCTGTTCCAGCGGCACTTCTTCGTGATTCACGGGATCGTAGAGGCGGAGGATTTCGCCGTCGATGCCGATGGCGCGGGGCACCCAGATTTCGCGGCCGAAGGCGGCGGTGATCCGCTCGGCGATGCTGCTCTTGCCGTTGCCCGGCGCCGCGAGATCCTGCTGGCCATCGACGAACGAGCAGAGGACACTGTGCTGCCGAAATTGCAGAAGGAACAGGAAGAACAGATGGCGCTGGGGCACCTGGAAGCCGCCGCGGATGTATTCGCTCAGGCCGGCGACGAACTGCGCGGCACGCAATGGGCGGGGCAACTGGCGCTGCGCGGCTTGAGATGCTTCAAAGCCAAGGCGTTGCTGAAGGACCTGGAGCAAGAGCGCGTGCGGCACCACCGCCGCCAGCGGCGCCCCACCCCGCCTGATTCTGCCAGGGCAAAAAGATCGACGGCGCGTTTCTGGCGGTAAAGGGCTTGAACCTGGAAACCGAGATGAACGGCGTTTCGATGCTGGTGCCGATTGCCCGGATTAACCCGAAAGAGTTCATGGCGGTGCTGAACACCTTTAACCTGGACCAGCGAGCGCTGGAGCTGACCTGCTTCTGGCTGCTGCTGGACCGCGCCGATCTGCGCCAGAGAGTATAATTGTCTTTTTAAATGTTTTTCTAATGTATTCCTGAAGTTCTCTGAACACATCGGGTGGTACCGTAGAGTAATTGTTGATAAGATGGATATATTCAATACCCAGAATATTAAGCTGTTCTGCTAAATACTTATAAGTGTCATCTATTTCAGGATAAAGTGGCATATCACTTGCAGTGCCATATGGAGAAAATCGGATACCGGTTTTTTCTTTTCCAATAGTTTCCGCTACAGCTGACACAACTTCCAGAACAAATCGACACCGGTTTTTTATACTGCCTCCATAATTATCATCACGGATATTGCTTATAGGTGAAAGGAACTGCTCAAGCAAATATCCGTTTGCTCCGTGTAGTTCAACGCCGTCAAACCCTGCATCATCAGCATTTTTAGCAGCCTTGACAAATTCTGTCACTGTATCCGATAAATCATTTGCTGTCATAGCTTTTGGTACCTGGAAATCCTGTAATCTATTGGAATCTGTCCATATCTGTCCGGCAGCTTTAACAGCCGATGGTGCAAAAACCCGGGCATTTTCCGGCAGATTCAGTGAATGACTGATTCGCCCTGTATGCATAAACTGAATAAATATTTTGCCACCGGTGTTATGCACTGCAGAGGTTGTTTTTTCCCAGCCTGAAACTTGTTGTCTGCTGAAAATTCCGGGCATACGAGCATAACCAAGTCCGTTTGGCGAAGGCGATGTGCCTTCTGTTATTATCAAACCTGCCCCAGTGCGTTGCCTGTAGTATTCCGCCATCAGGTCATTCGGAATGTTTCCTATCGCCCTGCACCTGGTCATAGGTGACATAACAATGCGATTTTTCAGTTCTGCTGATCCAAGTTTGTAAGCTTCAAATAATTTATATTCCGGCATAAGATGTAACTTAAATATGTACGAAAAAAAGGATTAAAGCAGAAAAAGACAAGGTGACTTTATCTGCATTTCATGGTTAATTCTTTTAAATTATTTTGTCATTACAAATTTAATAATTAATAAAACAACAACTTTCAGTATGAAAGAAACACATCCAGTAATCATTGTGAAATTGAACCCTTGGTAAAAATAATGACTGTAAGTTAATTTAAATTACCGATTCTGTCTTATCCGGAGTATCTGATCCCATCAATTCAGGATAATCATTCCCGGCATACATATACGGAGTTATAAAAGCAAGTAGAATCAGGTTAAGGACAAGGATTATTACAATATCAGAGGACTGCAGAAAAACTTGGAATGTAACGAACTATTCTATTATTGTCCGCAGAGCCGATTGAAAGTTTCCTGCTTATTCGATCAGAACTTTGAAGTATACTTGTACTACTTATATAAATGTCAGGATTCTATGAGCCTGAGAAAGATATTTATCACATATAGACAAATGTGACATTCCCGTTTTTGGTTACCGGATAGCCTTTGGCGTTGTAAGTATAAGTATTTGTCGTGACCTGAACATTATTAGTTCCCTGGTCTCCGGATAAATAAATTGTATAAGTTTCCTTGGTAATATTATTTGGGTTTGTATAGATTCCCGGTAACATCAATTTATGTAATAAGTTATAAGGATTCGGATTACTGTCAAATTCATATTGTGTACTGGTTATCAGTACAGCGTCACCGGAAGATGGCTGGTCGTATAACATCTCGCTGATAAGGTTTCCTGTCGCATCATATGTATAATCAATGTAACCAGTAGCTACATCATCCCAGTACATTGTTTGTCTGCTTATTCTGTTATTTGAATCATAACTGAATAAAGAATATTCAGAGGTGGTCGTTGAAGGGCTTGAATTTGTGGTTTTTACTAATTGTGAGTTATTGTTATATTCATAATCCATACTACCGCTTTCTGTACCGTTTTTGAGGAGTTACCCAAACAGAACTGTTTATAGCGGTTCCGGATATTGTAGGATCTGAGCTCAAAATAGCATCATTCCCATAATACTCAGCTGTCACCAGTTGGCCATTACTATTATAGTCGTAGATGGTAAAATCATATTTGCTCTTTTCCTCAATAACTTGATTTGTGTCGTTATATACATACTCGTTGGTAGACAGATTATTTACCATAATCTTACTTAGCACCTGACTTAATGTAGTATGTGAATTTAAGCCAATTGATAAATCGTCTTTTTTACATGAAATAAATATTGAGATAATCATCAAACATAAAGAAATTATTTTTATTTTCATGGCAGTAAATTATTTGCAATTGATTACAATGAGATATATCTCAAAACCTGACAGTTATACCCTGATAAACCAATTGACATACTATTATAATAATCAATTATCAGACACATTTTAAAACAGACACAGTTCACTTTCGACATTGCTTGTGTAATTTTAAACGATCAGTTGAAAATTATATTGTTCAAAAATAATAAAAAAAATTAATTAGTGTAATAAAAATGCATATATGACGTTTAATATTTTGTGTTAGTCAATTTTATTAAATTATTCGTCAAAATACTCCTAAATATGAAAAATGTATTTATTATACTATTTCTTTTCATAAGTTCTGTTGTCGGAGCAACAACTTATTATGTAGATCCTTCAGGTAGTAATTCCAACAGCGGATCAAGTAGTTCACCCTGGAAAACGCTTGCTTATGCTTGTTCAAAAGCTACTAATCCGGGAGATATAATTCAGGTAAATGCAGGTACATTTACTGAAACTTCGCAATGTGTTCTGGCAGTCGGCGTAAGTATTGTAGGGCAAGGAGGTACTTCAATAATAAAATCGACTTATGTAGCCACTGGTGCAAACGATGCGGCAATCTATTTAAACTCTAGTTCCGGAACATCAACAAACGGTAATCAATCTATTAGTTATATAACACTCGATGGAAATAATCTGACAAGTACAAGAGCTATTGCAGTTAATTTTAGAAACAATGTTGAAATCCATCATTGTACAATCCAAAATTTTAATTTTTCTGGAGTAAGTTTTAATGGGAGTACGAGTAATTATCCCACTGCGGTAAGCACATATCATAGTACGGGAAATAGTTTTCATGACTGCACAATAACGAATTGTAGTAGTATGGTTGGCTATCCGGGAGGGGATTTTGTTGGAGCAGGACAAACGGGATTACTTGTTTATAATAATATATTCGATCAGACGGAACGCGCAGCAGGAAGTAACGGAGATGTTTGGAATGCTAGTTGGCTACAAGGATGTAAGTTCTATAATAACACCTTAACACGTAATGATGCTACATCAGGTTATTGGAGTTTTTTCTCTGAATTGTTTTTTACAGAAGGTGGATGCGAAATATATGGCAATACATTTAATGGATTATCGACCCTTGATATCGTAGATGTTAGAGCAGGTAGTTATACTTTTGGCCTAAAAATTTATAACAATAATTTTTTGGTTGCAGCACAAGCTCCTTCAACCAATGAAGGTATTCAGGCAATTGATTTTGAAGAACGTGGTGCAGTACAGAACGTTTATGTTTACAATAATCATTTTAAAAATAGTAATACGGCTATTCAATTTGACGGGTTAGCAACAAGTACTGATAAAACTCTAATCGGTGGTAACATAAGAATGGAAAATTTATATGTTTACTATAATTTATTTGAAAATATTGGGAATACAACTAATAATTCTTCTTCTGCCATTGATTTAAAACCAGAAGGTACACTTACTAATTTAGTGTGGAATAATATATATATTGATAATAACACACTAGTTTCGGGGACAACTCACAAAGGTTATTCAGGCGTACTCATTGAAACCAGTAGTTCAATGACAAATATATATGTCAGAAATAACATAATCCAGGGGTTTGCCTCAAATGCTGTTTTGTATTCTTATAATCTGGGAACTCCTAGTGGGTCAACTCACTATATTCAAGATAATCTTTTTTATAGCAATGGAGGGAACAGTGTAGGATTCAGCGGGGTGTCGGTATCAGGTATCGGCTATACTCCTGCAGGTGGTTATGTTTCTACATCAAATCCATTATTTGTATCGACAACGGATTTCCACTTACAAACCGGTTCCCCTGCTATTGGTGCAGGAATCCATATAACGACTCCTGCGATTTCAACCGATTATGCAGGCACTGCATTAAAAAATCCTCCCAGTTTAGGAGCTTATGAAACCAGTTCGGCAGCTCCCGCTCCAACACCAGTAGTCCCGGTTTATCAAAGTTCTGCTGTTGCAAACGCAACTCCTTCACTTCTGGAAATGACTTACAGTGTCACACTTGCGAATATTGTACCTGCTGTTTCAGCTTTTAACGTGATAGTTAATTCATTATCAAGACCCGTTAGCAGTGTAGCAATATCGGTGGCTAAAGTCCAGTTAACTTTATCCAGTGAAATAAAATACGGTGATGTTGTTACTGTGTCTTACACTAAACCTTCGACAAATCCGGTGCAAAGTACCACTGGGGGAGCGGCTATAAGTATTCCGTCTCAATCAGTAACAAATAATCTTATTAATCCCACTAAAGATGCAGCACCAATTGGAGTTACCATGACTATTTCTCCAAATCACGTCCATAGAACTTTAAATATTTTATTGGCTTACTCATCAACTCCATCATCATCGTTATCACCTGAGGTCATTCAGATAACAAACCTTTCCGGTACTCTTCAAATTGCAAAATTGTTAGTAACGGGAGTTACTGGTATAAAAATACCACTAAACCTTGATTCTGGTATTTACATTGTAGCTGTACTGGGAAATGGAATTCAATTGGCCTCTCAAAAAATAATAGTTTATTAGTGCTGATTATTTTAAGCTATAATTTCTTCCATTGTTCTTTATAGTAAATTATAACCATTTTTCAGCTCTCTTCTCTTAAAACTATAAGTCATAATTTATTAATAATGAATTTGTCCTTCCCTAAATTCACAAAAAATACTAAGTGTACTGCAATTTGTTAAAACACTAAGCTCTCAACAGAGTCCTGTTTCAGCCATCTATGTGGATGGCTTTTTAAGTCATCTCTTTCTTTGGGAACAAAAGTTGCAATATTGCGTGACCAATTGATTTAATTACGTCGGAATTATGTGTAATTATGTTCATCACTCCAAACTGAAGAACAGATCCTAAAAGCTTTCTAAGTACATTACCAGATTTACCTATAAATAGTTTCTTCGAAAGAAGACCGCTGATCAGTCCAATTGCACCTCCTGAAATATTGTCTGTTTGATATGAAAAAGAAATGATTTCGTTCAATGTTTTCCTGAGTATATTTACTGGCCTCAGACTTTCATATGTAATGTACAATTGTTCCTTCAACTGTTGCCCTTTAATACTTTGCTCAACCTCTAACAATTGAATGGCTGCTTTAAGCTCCGACACGGAATTAATATTTTGCATATTATTCTATTTAAGCATGTGTCTGATAAAATAATTGCTTATGCGCCTTTTAAACCATTTATGCATAAAAAAATGAATAATGGCACCAGCCAAAATGTAAAAACCGGCTACGACAAAGAAGCCATAAAATGTTTTCCCAAGGAGCTCGCCGAACCATAAAGCAAATCCTACATTCAGAAACAAAAGAAATGATACTATCAATACAATAACTACAGAATGAGGTATTAAGGAAGAGACAATATCAGTAATTTTGTCAATTGCTTTAAGTTTGAATAATTCAAAGCTTGTTTTGCCGTATTCAGTCGCTTTTTCCAGTAACGATTCCAGCAATTTCGTGTTATCTTCCATGAGTTTGGTAATAGTAAAGTTGTCAGTCCAAAGACATTATTAATTAATTGTATGCTTTGAACCGGTATTTGAAATAGTTAAGAGGAATACTGTTTCTTCCTGACTTTTCATGCGGTAATTAATGTTCTTGTCTATCGTCATCAATTGCCCTTTTTGAAGAATAATAGTATCTTTCCTTATATAAAACATTAGTCTTCCTTCAATAATCTGAACAGTTACCGAGTCATCTGACTGAAAAGACATTATTTCTGTTCCTGCATGTATTGCTGTGAGTACAATTTTTTTATCATTATTTCTTAGAAGAATCAAGGCATTAAGTTCCCCGTTTGCCCAGGTATAGCTTTGTTTCATCGTATCAATTAATAAAGGCAAATCATATGATAATAAGCTACCTTCCGGTGAACTTTTATCTTTTGACGGGGAAGTTTCGGACTTCAAAGGTTCAATTTCCATGATTTAGTTCCCTTTTGAATACTCAACATCAATAAGAGATTGAAATTAAATTATCCCGGTGCCGTCTTAGCTTCTTTTCTGGATTCAGAAGCTTTTTTCCCCGCTTTTTCGGTAAGATCAGAAACTTCTTCCTTAATGTCATCTGCCTTAACAGAAATGCTATCTATAAATTCATCGAATTTTTCTTTTAAGGCATCCACATAGTCTTCTCCTTTTTTGGCAATTCTTTTGCGGGTATTCCACCCTTTATCGGGTGCAAACAATATTCCCAGCAATGCACCTGCTGCTACACCGGCCAATACTCCTAATAAAACTTTACCTGAGCTCATAACGATTTTTTTTAATTATAATAAAATAACCATTAAAACTTTAAATTGTTCATATTAAAGTAATCAATAAAAAGTCATTCAAAAACAAACTTACTGGATATTTAATCTTTACTCCATCCGCATCTGTGAGGATCTCTGAATTGTGCTGCACAATCATTTAAGTCGTATTTTAGGTTGCATTCAAAATTTCCCTTTCTTTCCAATTAATTTCAGCCTCTTAATTAAGCTGGTAATCACGAATATCTGCCTGCATCAGTAGTGATAAGCTTTCGTTTGTCAGGGGTAACCCGTCTTTTCTTCTTAAGATTCTTAAAGTGAGACTGAGTAAGACCAGTCATTTTCTTAAACTGGTTTGACAGATGGGATACACTGCTGTAATGCAGTTTCCATGCAATTTCCGTGAGATTCAGCTCATCATAAACAAGGAATTCTTTTACTTTTTCTATTTTTTGATTCAGGTGAAATTGCTCTATTGTAGTCCCTTTAACTTCAGAGAAAAGGTTAGAAAGATAAGTGTAACTGTGACTAAGCTTTTCACTAAGGTATTCCGAAAGATTGACCTTTATTTGTTCATCAGAAAAGTGTATCAGTTCAATAATAGAAGTTATTATTTTTTCAACCAGAATTTTTTTACTATTCTCCATAATTTCAAGTCCCGTCAATTTCAGGGCGACACTCAGGCTCTCCAATTGACTTTTGGAAATTTTATCAGTTATTTCAACTTCACCTAATTCAATAGAGGAATAATGAAGACCAAGTTTTTCAAGTTCCGATTTAACAACCAATTTGCATCGGAGGCAGACCATATTTTTGATGTAAAGTTTCAATCTTTATCTGACTCTGGTGTAAATACCTCTGATAAACAAATTTACAATTTTTTTTAAAAGTTATCAAGGGAATAAATAAGCTTTTGTTACAAAATAACTCTTCACCTTTTAAACACAGAATTTATTAATAGCGGAAAATTATCCGTTCTTAAGAAATAACAAAATCTGCAAAATGATTTATAGGGATGAATCAGATTTAAATCAACTCAGGTTAACTGAATAATCTCTCAGGTACAGTTCGGGTTTGGATCCTGAGCTTTGGATCTGCATATTTTATTTATTTATAACTATGCCCTTCTTAATCTTCCCTGTTTTAAAATCCGATGTATTGTGAAATGTTATGGAAGGAAAATTTTCTCTTGCAAGTTTAAGCATCCAGTCACTTTCGGCGAAAAACACAGGGTTATGCTCTTTATCATATGCAATTGCTCCTGATTTTCTCTTTAAAAATTCTTCCAGGTCTTTTTTATTATCAGTTGTGATCCAGCAGGCTTTAATAAATGGTAGCTGGGAAAGCTGCATCTGGCACCATATTCATGTTCCAGTCTGAACTTAATAACCTCATACTGAAGTTCCCCTACTGTACCTATTATCTTCCTGTTTCCAGGTTGTTGCATGAAAAGCTGAGCTACTCCTTCATCGGTCATCTGTCTTACACCTTTGTCAAGTTGCTTGGTTTTCATAGGATCGAGGTTATTGACTTCACGTAATATTTCCGGTGAAAAACTGGGAACACCTTTAAAATGTAATTCTTCACCTTCAGTAAGAGTATCGCCTATTTTAAAATTTCCGCTATCGTACAGCCCCACCACATCTCCAGGAAAAGCTTCATCAACAATGCTTTTATTATTTGCCATAAAACTGGTAGGTGAAGAAAATCGCATCTTTTTTTCTGACCTTGTATTAAAATAAAATTTGTTTCTTTCAAATTTCCCGGAACTGATACGCATGAAAGCTATCCGGTCGTGGTGCTTGGGGTCGAGATTAGCATGTATTTTAAATATAAAACCAGATAATTGTTCCTCATCAGGCTTTACTGTACGTTCCATTGCCTGGATCATGCCAGGGCAGGGAGCGATTTCAAGAAAAGTTTCCAGCAGCTCAAGCACACCGAAATTATTTAAGGCACTTCCGAAAAACAAAGGAGCTAAATAACCTTCACGATAAAGCTGCATGTTGAATGATTCGAACATGTCATTCACAAATTCTATTTCCTCCCATAACTTATTTATGCTTTCAATCCCAACATAATCCCTGAGTTTTGGATCCTTAATATCCTTTGTGCTGATAATACTTTCGGAAATAGTAGTTTTTTCAGGCGCAAAGATCTGAACCTCCTTCCTGTGAAGATTATAAACTCCTTTAAATAGTTTTCCATTTCCAATTGGCCATGTATATGGACATACAGCTATTTTTAGTTCCTGTTCCAGCTCATCAAGCAAATCATATGGATAAATGCCTTCCCTGTCCATTTTGTTAATAAAGATCATTACAGGGGTATTTCGCATTCTGCACACTTCCATGAGTTTACGTGTTTGCTCTTCTACTCCCTTTACACAATCTACAACAAGAATTACGCTGTCCACTGCCGACAGAGTGCGGTATGTGTCCTCCGCGAAATCCTTATGGCCCGGAGTATCCAATATATTGACCCTGATATTATTGTAATCGAAAGCCATCACCGATGTTGACACCGATATGCCTCTTTGTTTTTCAATTTCCATGAAATCGGATGTCGTTGTTTTTCTTATTTTATTACTCCTTACTGCTCCGGCAGTCTGTATGGCTCCGCCAAACAGAAGCAGCTTTTCAGTCAATGTGGTTTTGCCGGCATCGGGGTGACTAATTATTGCAAATGTCCTTCTCCTGGTTATTTCGCTCTTTAAATCCATAAATATGCTATTGGCTGATTTTTTTCAGTTGTTCAAACTTAAAGCTATAATTATATGGGGTTATTCACATGATGGCACAAAAATAGTAAAAAAACTTCTCTCTGATATATTTTAATAAATTTGCAGGAATTAAACTGACAAATTATCAGCAAGAAACTGACATTAATAAAATCAACCAGTTGTAAATTAATTTTTTAAAATAGGCAGATATGAACAGACTAAGCTTTGTACTCATTGTATTACTGGCAATTTCTTCATGCAAAGGTCATGGTTCAGGACCATTGGACAAGGATGCTTTTAAGAATAATAAAGGGAATAATCAGAATATGAATGTCCATTCCATGGTTAAGACAGAGAAAATAAATGTAAATGTCACCCCATGTAAGGATTGCATAACAATCTCAGAATTGTTTGCCAATAGGGAAAAATATGCCGGAAAAACAATTAAGGTAACAGGAAAAGTAACAAAATTCAATCCCAAGATAATGGGAAAGAATTGGATACATATACAGGATGGATCGGAGTTTAAGGGAGATTTTGATCTCGCGATCACTTCAAATATAAAAGTTAAGGTTGGAGATACAATAACTTTTGAAGGAAAAATAACCCTTGATAAAGATTTTGGATACGGTTATTCGTACAGCATTTTGATGGAGGATGGCAAGCCAGCATTCTAAGGCCGTCACGACATCTATCATCAATAACTGTTATAATCCCTTTTCCGGATAACTTACCGGATTATTTAGCAACGGATACTGAGTATCTTTAAGTTTAAGTATCTCTTTAAGCTTAACTATATCCATTGTAGCTCTTGGTCTGGTACTTAGACCTGTTCCTGCGCAAAAGACTGAGATGTTTTGAGAGACAATACCAGCATCCATCGCCGCCATGGATAATTTCACAGAGTCCTCCCCTCCTTTAAATCTTGAAATATCCGACACCATTAAGAGTATTACTGAAGCATTTGCATAATTTGTCTGCCTTCCTGCTACAGCCATACGCTGATCGCCTTTTATTACTGGATCTAAGGTATTTCCTGCAGCATTATAAAGATAGACTCCTTCTTCCATGAATATATAAATATCTATATCCTGAGCATTCATTGCAGATGGGGCAGTACGTTTATTAAGTTCAGGCCTGTTTATGCCATCTGCTGCCCATAATAAATCTGAAAGATCCTGGAGGCTTAATTTAACGCTTGTAAATGCCGATGCTGAAGCTCTTTTTGACAAAGCTTCCATCACAGGTACTCCTCGTGTTTTCACGGGTGAATTCAAAACTATTGGTTGCAGCTCCTGGGCCTTTATACTGCCCAGACCTATTGTAAAAATGAATAAACACAAAAAATTTTTCATGACCGTATATTTAAATATTTTAATTCTTATATCTCAAGCAATTCCGATTTTTTGTCATTATTTCCCGATTATGGCACATAGAATAACAACAGCAATTAATGCTGCTAAAGCTAAATATGAACCATGGTGTGCAAAGTTCAGGGTCCAACCCAATGATGGCTGCAATTTAGGCACAATCAACCTTGGATCTTCCCTGATATAATATATAGGACCTTTCCAGTTTCCCGGGTCATTACTCATTGTATTCAGAAATTGATTGTCAGGATTTGTGTTCATTTTTATCAATTTTCCATCTTTTTAAAATGTTTTTTTATTAATAATAACAATTCATCTTTTTTGATTGGCTTGGAAATATATTCATCGCATCCTGCTTCAAGGGCCTTTTCTCTATCACCAGTTTGGGCATAAGCGGTCTGAGCAATAATGACAACATCATTATTAAATTGCCTTATTTGCCTTGTTGCTTCATACCCGTCCATATCAGGCATTTTTATGTCCATCAGAATTAAGTCAATCCCTCGATTAATCCTGCAAGCTTCCACCGCTTCATTTCCGGTTCTGACAATATAGATTTGTCTGCTGAATTTTTGGACTATTTTCGAGAATAATATTTCTGAAGCTAAATCATCTTCTGCAATTAATACATTAAGAATTGCATCCTTATCAATTTCTTCATTATCTGAAAGAGCTGGGTGATTTTTGCCTTTCTTTTCTAAATCAGGATTATAAGGCACTGTAAAATAAAATATTGAGCCATTCCCATTTGCATTAGTGTCAAAATTGGATTGTACCCATATTTTGCCTCCAATCATTTCAACATATGATTTTGAAATTGACAATCCCAAACCTGCTCCTTCATAATTTCTGTTGAGGGATTCGCTCCCTTGTCTGAATCTTTCGAAAATAATCTTTCTCTGTTCGGGAAAAATTCCCACACCTGTGTCTTTAACAAAGAATTCCAATTCAGGTTTTTCAACGACTTCCCCAGGTTGTTTTAAAATATATCCGAATTCTATCGATCCTTTTGTTGTAAATTTTATTGCATTCTTAATAAGATTAATCAGAACGGCACTTAATTTCTCCTTGTCTGTATTAATAATGGCTTTCCCGGAATTCAAATTTGCCTGGTAAGAAAACTTTATCCCCTTTCCCTCCACCTCCGGCCGGAAAAACGAATATATGTATTCCAGCCTTTCATTAATATTGCACTTTGAAAAGCAAAGATTCATTAATCCTGATTCAATTTTTGATATGTCTATAAGGTCGTTAATTATATTGAGCATACGTGCTCCGCTTTTCTCTATTATGTTTATATACCTTTGTTGTTCTTCTCCTGAAAGTGCTTGATTCTTTAAAAGATCGGAGAAACCCATTATCCCATTCATAGGCGTTCGTATTTCATGACCCATGTTAGCCAGGAAAGCAGATTTCAGTCTACTCGCTTTCCTCTGCTTTTTCTTTGGCTTTTATTAACGCCTCCTCAGTTTTTTTATGTTCGGTTATATCGACACTGAGTGCAGATACTCCGGTAATCTTTCCTTCTGAATAGATGGGGTTCAGAAAGATATTAAAATAGAATAAAGTGTTATGAATTGTTTCCTTGAATTCAAAAGAGTTTTTTTCTCCTGAAAGAGCAAGGTCATATTTGGGTTTCCACAATGCTCTCAATTCCGGCGAAAGAATATTTATAAGATTTATACCTAATTTTAAATCTACATTATATGCTGCTTTATATGAATCTCTGAAATAGTCATTACAGACAATAAGGTTATACTTGTTATCGAGAGACCATATTGATTCATTTTTATTATTTATTAATGCCTGCAAATTTGATTCAGAAATACTGAGTGCCTCTGCAGTCCTCTTTAAGTTCAGTAATATCACGGCTTGCTCCCACCAGGCCAATTATATTACCGTCGCTGTCAAAAAACGGCACTTTGGTTGTCAGAAGAATATTTTGCGTACCTTCTGATATAAAGCCATATTCGATTTTATCAACTAACGCGATTCCTTTAAGTACTTCAAGCTCGTCAGATCTTAAATTTACAGCTACCTCAGGCAGGTAAAAATCCGCATCTGTTTTACCGATCAACTCTTGTGGCGAAGAGGCACCCATATAGTGTGCACAAGCATTATTAGCCACCAGGAAACGGCTTTCGCGGTCTTTTACATATACAAAAGATGGCAACAGATCCACAAGAATCCTTAACAATGTCTGTTCATTGGCCAGGGCAGCCTCTGCTTTTTTCCGAGTCGATATGTCCTTAACAGCACCAATAATTTCTTTTATTGAGTCCCGGGCGTCATTTTTTATTGCATTTGCAACAACCAGCACTGAACGTATTGCACCATCATCAAGGAAAGAACGGCACTCAACTTCAATACTTCCTCCTTCTGAGATCAATAAATGCAAACCCGTCATCAGCTTCTCAAGATCATCGGGGTGGATAATTTTTGACCATAGGTCAGGGGTGCTGATATCATCAATAGTCCTGTTAGTCTTTGTAAAAAAGTTTTCTGATATCATATCAGTTTTTATACCGCCATCTTCAGCTACTTTAAGACGAAATATATAATCTGTAGTTAGCGAAGATATAATACGGTATCTTTCTTCACTTTCGCGTAACGCCTTCTCTGCCTTCCTGAGGTCATCTGTAACTGATGCTGCCTTTTGTGCTTCAGCGACTTGCAACTTAAGAGAGTTGTTCTCCATATGCAACTCTGCTAGCTCTTTAATCAGCTGCTCATTGCTCTTAATATGATCTTTCATTTGACAAATCTAACGTTTTTGAACTTGTAACACAACAATTACCCAATCAGACAATATAAACTTAATTCACCAGCTTTGATGGAGGAACGTCTGCCGGGTCCGAACCCCATTTATAATCAGGACTGGAACCCATCTCCAGAATCAACAATCCTCCGTCTTTGATTTCATCCCAGCTAAACCATGGCTTATTCCATTGTTTTCCGTTCAGAATTGCTTTCTGAATATATTTGTTTTGTCTGTTGCTCTCTTTTGCGATAATTCTGAAAGTTTTATTGTTTTGCAAATTTACAGAAACATCGGTAAAAACAGGACTGCCGATATTAAAAGCAGGTATTCCCGGGGTTACCGGATAAAATCCCATACTTGAAAATACCACAAATGCCGAAAGACCTCCTCCATCTTCATCACCCGGAATTCCGAAAGGCGAATTTGTAAACCAGGTATCAAGGAGCATTCTCACACGCTGTTGGGTTTTCCAGGGAGCACCCGCATAGTTATACAAATAAGGTATGTGCAGACTTGGCTCATTTCCCATTACAAACTGGCCTACCTGACCAGTGGCATCCGGCATCTGCTGAAGATAATCGGGTTTCCATTTTCCCAAGAGGTTCGATGAACAGCTGATCAAGCCTTGCTGCAAATTTTTCCCTCCCTCCAAACAGTCTATCAGACCTGAAATATCATGTTGCACATCCCACAGATATGTCCATCCATTATTTTCGTCATAATAATCCCGGTTTCCCAATCCTCCGGAAAATTTCGGATCAAAATCCTTCACCCATTCCCGTCAGCAGTGCGGGGTGCAAAAAATCCAGTTCGCAGGATTAAAGAGATTTACAAAGTTATGGGAACGTTTCAGAAAATATTGATAATCATCATTCTTATTGAGAGCCTTAGCCATCCTGGCCAGGCACCAGTCATCATAACTATTCTCCATGGTCACTGCAACAGCCTGGCTTTTTTCAAACGGATGAACCATTGCAACTGTTTCTTTTTCACCCGGATTCAATGCAGGATAATATCCTTTTTCGAGATAAAATGTATCGAGTGAGCACATCGGTCCATTTCGCCATGGAAGCAAATGTTGCCTCCATAGCGTTTTTTTTCACTCCTTCATATGCTTTTTCAATATCAAAATTCCTAATACCTTTAAAATACGCATCTGCAATTATTGCTGCAGAATGATTCCCGTTCATGCATGGATTATCACCGAAAAGAATTGGAAATAATGGCATCCATCCGCTCTGTTCGTACATCCTGACATATGATTGTATTTTCTGTCCTTCAATTTTGGGATTCAGCATAGCCTGCAGAGGATGAGCAGCGCGATAAGTGTCCCACATCCAGTCATCAACATAAAAAGCGGTATCATTATCATTATGAATGCTGTCATCAAATCCGCTGTAATATCGTCCGTCTTCGGAAATATTCACCATTCTTTCATAATTTCGGTACAAAGCAGTATAAAATACTATTTTCTGATCATTAGTACCTCCCCTGACTTCAATTTTGCCAAGTGCCTTGTTCCATTTTTCTTTCCCATTCTCCTTAACCTTTTCAAAATTCCAATCTGGTATTTCTTCTTCGAGATTTTTCCTTGCCTGATCAAGATCCAAAAAAGAGACACCCATTTTGATTCCGATTTTTTCCTTATCTTCAACATTGAAAGTCAGGGCGATTGAAGGTTTATCCCCTTCCAGAAAAACTTTACCTTTTGCAGCACTCTCGGACGAGCTCCACATAGTATCTACCTCAAAGCTTTTTTCTGTTTTAATATAAAAGAATACTTTCACCTTGTCGTGGTAAATCTCATAACCTTCAACAGTGTTTTTATCAACGATATTAATTGATCCCTTTGTCGTAACTGCAATCATCAGGTTCTTCTGATCATTTTTATTCCATAAAATCCTATAGAATGATGATTTGACGGAAACAGTAAATTCAAGATTAATGTCAGGATCTTCCAGCCATACAGAATAATAATATGGTGTACATTTCTCATAATCATGGTCATAATAGCTTTGCCACTTTTTCGGATCTTCAGACACTCTGCCGCTTGTAGGCATCAGCAGACCTGCCGTACCATTGCGATGTCCGCAAAGAATAAACGGGAATCCTTCCACCTTCCCGGCCAGATAATTACCAGGAAGACGATAGATCCTCATCATACTATTTGGCAGATTTACGAGAGGAACTGTCGTTTCAAGCAATGGGCTTATTCCCCCGATATTTGGGTTTACGAAATTGACCAGATCACTGCTATTTTGAGAACAGGAGGTTAAAATGAGACATATGCTGGTGAATAACAGAAAATTGAATATTCATATTATATCGCTTGAAAATCAATTTATTTACCCCAGCCCCAAGGGGCAGTAAATTATTTTGACTTCGTCGAGCTCACCGCCTTTGGCGGTTCGGTTATTCACTCCCCTTGAAGGACGGGGCAAACGAAGAAAATCAATCCTTGTCATTTAGTCCAGTTAACCTTTGCTGACTTTACATCGCGTGAATTGGAGCCGATGTAGATAATAAATTCACCAGATTCCCAGTCATATTTAAGGTCGCTGTTATAAAACTTAAGGTCATTTGTGGTAATTTCAAAACTGACCTCTTTCTTTTCTCCGGGCTGAACCATAATTTTTTTAAAGTTCTTTAATTCTTTCACAGGTCGTGATATCGAGGCAGCCGGGTCCTGAATATACAACTGAACTATCTCTTCTCCCGCAACTTTACCGGTATTGGTAAGCGTTACTGAAGCTGTAAGTGGTTCATCACCTTTAAGCTGATTCTTGCTTAAGTTTATATCGCTGTAATCAAATGTAGTGTAACTGAGACCATAACCGAAAGGGTATAACGGGTCATTCGGGCAATCGAGATATTTTGATGTAAATTTATTATTGGGATCCATTGGCCGGCCCGTATTCAGGTGATTATAATAAAGCGGAATTTGACCCACTGACAATGGGAACGTCGTTGTCAGTTTGCCTGATGGGTTATAATCGCCGAACAGTATGGTAGCAATTGCATTTCCAGCTTCAGCACCACCTTTCCATGCTTCCAGAATTGCATCCACATTTGAGTCCTCCCATGCGATAGTCATCGGCCGGCCATTTATAAGAACAAGCACAACCGGTTTTCCCGTAGCAAGAAGAGCCTTTAGAAGGTTCTTTTGCGTTTTCTGAATTCCAATATCGGTCATGCTGGATGCTTCACCTGACCAGGTTGAGGATTCACCAAGGACGGCTACAATAATGTCAGCTTTATCAGCTGTCTGTAATGCTTCTTTCAGTAATTGTTCTGAGGATGAAACAGATCCGGATGATTTTCTCCCATAAGGGTCGCTTTTGAGAAGATAAGGATTATCAGTCAGTTCCGATCCTTTAGCATAAAGTATATTTACCGACTTTCCTCCGATATTTTTAAGCCCGTCCACGACCGAAGTCACATTAGCCAGTCCGCCGGCAAATGACCATGAGCTTTTCATATCATTCCTGCTGTCGCCGAGCGGACCTATTACAGCAATAGTACCTGATTTTTTCAAAGGCAAAACCTGATTTTTATTTTTAAGAAGTACCATCGAACGCATTGCTATTTCAAGTGCAGTCTTCTGACTTTCAGGTTTCATCTCCTCTTTTTTCGCTCTTTCTTCATTAAGGTACCGGTAAGGATCATCAAATAATCCAAGTTTATATTTTGCCTCCAGTACTCGTCTGCATGCAGTATTTATATCTTCAACAGTTATTTTACCTTCGTTGAGAGATTTTTTCAGGGTTGTCAGGAATCCTTCTCCAATCATATCCATGTCGACTCCGGCTTTCAGAGCGAGTGCTGACACTGTCTGAAGATCACCCATTCCATGATTGATCATCTCGTTTATTGCAGTATAATCTGTTACTACAAAACCTTTGAAACCCCACTGATCTCTTAACAGCTCAGTCAGTAACCAATGATTTCCCGAAGAGGGAATATAATCCACAACATTGAATGAACTCATTACGCTTCCTGCACCGGCGTCAACGGCAGCTTTATAAGGTGGAAGATAATAATTGTACATATTTACTCTGCTCATATCCACAGTATTATAATCGCGGCCGGCCTCTGCGGCACCATATAAGGCAAAGTGCTTAGGACATGCCATCATGGTATTATCCAGAGCAAGATTGTCGCCCTGATATCCTTTTACCATAGCTTTGGCAACCTGCGATCCGAGCCAGGGGTCCTCACCTGCACCTTCTGCAATCCTTCCCCAGCGTGGATCGCGGGCTATATCCACCATTGGTGAGTATGTCCATTCAACCCCATGAGCTGTTGCTTCCTGAGAAGCAATCCTGGCACTTTTTTCAATAAGTGACATATCCCATGAGCAACTCATTGCTAATGGAATAGGGAATATTGTCTGGAACCCGTTTATCACATCCATTCCAAAAAGGATAGGAATATGATGCGGAGATTCCTTAACTGCAATATCCATAGCGGTTTTTATCACAGCCATTGAAGATGCATTAATAATTCCTCCGATCTTCCCTTCCCTGATTTTCTGGGAGTCTGTTCATTTGATGAAGAACCTGTGACAAATCCTCCGTAATTGTTAAGATTAAGCTGCCCTATTTTCTCATCAATTGTCATTTTATTCATCAGATCACTGATAAATAAATTCATTTTCTCATCCTGACCCTGAATCTTAAAAAACGAAGCCAGCATCAACAATAAAAATCCAAGTCTTTTCATATTATTTCGATTTTGCTTTTTTTTGATTTTAGCCATTCCTATTCATTAATTTTATTAATTCATTGTTTTCCTTTGTGCTTCTTCATGTTTGTCTTATAGGTTCTTTGTGGTAAAAATCCTTAATCATGTCTGCCCTGACCACCGGCAGGCACAAAATAACTCAAAGGATTTAACAAAGGTTCACAAATTTTATTAATTAATCAGGTCAGACTTATTCCAACTAAAATTATGAATCTGATTCAACGCATAAAATTAATTTAAAACCGTCTCTCAGGTTATCTGTTTGATAATATATATTAATTATTAAAATATATTATAAACTTTTACGCAAGAGCAGGCGTCAGGTAGACATCAATCTGCCTGACATATCCGTTCCTCTGAAAAATCGCAGCAGAAATCATTGGATCGAGGGTAAGTCCTTCCATTTCATATTCTTCCTCTACTGTGATTATCATGATCTTATTTACTATTGATATGTGATATATTACCGGAACCTGGCAAACTGTAAATGCAAGGCTCTCTTTTCCTAAAGGAACTGTTTTTTCAGAATTTCCGAAAGATATAAAATGAAAGCTTTCAGGAGAAAGTAGGAATTCTGAACGGCGCAGAAGACCAGGATTAAATGATATCCTACCCGACTCCACAATTACGCCAAGTTCACCGAACCTTGAAATTATATCTTCTTTGACCTGGCCTGTCATTCCCGGCTGCTTTGCACCTCCGTTTCCAGGAGTATGAGAATAGGCATCAGTTGGAAAAGCTCCATAGACATCGGGGTCCTTGTTTAATCCTATTCCGACACGTACATCGTAATAATGCTGAACCATCTTTCCTAACTGATCCGTCCCTGCATCAGATTTAAGTGCCCGGAAATAGTTTTCATATATGGCCAGCAAAAGTTTAGAAACCATATGCCAGTATATACAACCCAGTCCTTCATACCCGTAAAATGTTCCTGAGCGACCTGTAAAAGACTGGTGATCAAATACTTTTTCGTAAAGATCAATGATATGCTCTCTTTCATGTTTTGTAATACTGTATTCTGAATCAAGAAGATCCAGGGCTTTTATCAGATATGATGCATTCCTGAAGCTGCTGTTAAAATGAAAAAGGCCCTCAATATCTTTATAGATTATACTGATATTATTGTTTCTGATCAATTCTGTAAGGAGGTTGGACTGATTTACCAGTTCGGCAGGGATAATATTCTTTTCAGTGAACCGGGGGAGTTGCCTGTCGGGATAAAGCATATAACTATACTGATCGCTGCGAAACATAGCACTCTTTTTTAATGCATCAAGCACCTCATTAACCTCCGCTGGTTTAAGCAAACCCGAAGTCAGGACTGCCACCTGTCCTTCAAGCATTTCGTAAAGACGCCTGATTTCCACCGTATCACCCCTGAATGAAACAAGGTTATAAGCATGATAGAGATTATCACTGCGTTTATTTCTCCGAATCGAATTATCGATGAATTTTATGGATAAATCAAAAAACTTTACCAGCTCTTCGGATTCAACAATGTTCTTAATTCCTGAGAAACCATTTGTATAAAGTTCTTCACGATAGATGGTTCCGGCTTCACCCAGCATATCAATGATTGATTTTCGTTTATGAGCAGAAAATTCTCTTACGAGTAAATGTTCATGCTTAATGAAAATATTATTTATCGATTTAAAAAAAGAATGAACCTCTTTTGAAACATCGAATTTACTATTCCGGTTCTCTGATAATAACTCTTTAAGGAAATTCAGGAACCTTCTTAAATAGCAAAGCGTAACCATTGAAGTACCAAATCCGACAAGTGCATTATTTGCATCGTTCCATTCTGGACGCTGAGTATTCATCCATATTCCAGCCTCAGGTATGAAATTTGAAAGTTTGGTGAGAATACTAACCAGTATCTTTTCTGTAAAGTTGACCAGTTTAATTTCTTCGTTTGTATCTTTGATAAGCTTTCCGTCACTGCCAACTGATTCAACTCTTCCAGAGCTGCTTTTTCTGCAGGATAATCAAAGTCAATAGTTCTCTGCAAGTTCATATACCAGTCAACCCCATACTATGGGGTAATCGGTTACCGCAACCTTTTTGTCAAAAAAATTCGCACTTCCCGGGGGCTTACCGGAGCCAACTCTGGATATTTTAATCGCCTCGATTGCCGGCATAAATTTAATCGCCTCGCCTCATCAGGGCACCGCAATTACTGCGCCGCATGACCATCCATCATCGAGTATATCAATTCTTTTGTCAAATAAGTTTGCTGCCAAAGGCCGGAAACTAACTGATATTTAAAACCCGGCCGGCTTTTTCCCGGTGTCCGGGGATCGTGGGGTTGAACCAGAAGAGGTTGCGGCCGCGGGTTAAGTTGACGTCGTCGATGGGGTGCCAGCGGCCTTTGCGCAGGAAGGCGGCCCGGTAGCCGAAACCCTGCAGGAATGACTGGATGGCCCCCTTGGAGGCGCCGGCGGCCGCCAGGTTCTTCT
>CAVVGP010000032.1:0-9671 GCA_963747625.1 uncultured Bacteroidales bacterium
GTGGAGAGGAATCGCTATAAAGATTAATACTGCTAATGATGTCAACAAGACTATTGCATTTCTGAAAGACTCCTGGAAAGCAACCGGAGGAACAACTCCTTTCGAATTTGAATTTACCAACGATATTCTGAAAAAGTTGTATGCCTCAGATATACGTTTTTCGAAGACTATAGGACTGTTAGCTGCTATCGCTGTCCTGATAGCATGCCTTGGATTGTTTGGTTTGTCTTTATTGATTAGCCGGCAAAAGACTAAAGAGATTGGCATCCGCAAAATAAACGGCGCAAGGATAATAAATGTAATAGCCATGCTTAACGTTGATTTTCTGAGCTGGGTACTTATTGCATTTTTAATTGCCAGCCCAATTGCCTGGTACTTCATGCATAAATGGCTGAATAATTTTGCCTTCAAAACAGAAATGAATTGGTGGATTTTTGCTCTTGCGGGAATCATGACTCTGGCAATTGCTTTATTAACTGTTAGCTGGCAAAGCTGGAGAGCAGCATCGAGGAACCCGGTGGAGGCGCTGAGGTATGAATAGAAAGGCGTGAGGTTAAATTTAAGGTTAAGGGTAAGGTTAAGGTTCAGAGAAAGAAGTATAAGAAGGATTTCAGAGTTACTCTGGAGGGATTTAGGGTGGATTTGGATGCACTAGACAAGAAAAAACTGTATATTAAAAAATTATAAGTTCAGTCAAACATTAAAAAAATTTATCATGAAAATTCAAACAAATGTGAAGATGTATATGATTGCGGTGCTGTCAATACTGCTTTCATGCAAGGGATTTGCTCAGGATAACAGGACCCCAACCATAGTAAAGACCTTTGATCTGGATCAGCCTGGTACACTGAATGCCAAATCATCCGGCGGAGGGGTACAGGTAATGACTCATGATCAGAATAATGTTGTGATCCAGTTATATATAAGAAAAACCGGAAAGCTTCTGTCTCCTACAGATCCTGCGATTGATGCTGTTCTGGGGATTTATAATCTGGATATCAGGAAAGATGGTTCCGTCATTACAGCAAATATTGATCGGAAACTTCGCTTCAATCAATGGCAAAATACTGGTATATCGCTTACCATTATAGTACCGAGTGAAATGTCATGCAATGTATCATCCAGCGGTGGTGGATTAAAAATTTCAGGCGTGAAAGGCACCCATAATTTTTCAAGCAGCGGTGGCGGAGTGCACCTGGAAGATATAACGGGAACTACCACAGCGAATTCATCCGGAGGTGGAGTGACAGCAAATAATCAGAACGGGGATGTTCATCTGGGTTCCAGCGGAGGGGGTATTACCCTGGACGATGCACACGGCAGTGTTTATGCGCATAGCTCCGGAGGTGGCGTACACCTTAATAATATTCACGGTGATGTGGATGCCGGAAGCAGCGGTGGCGGAGTAAGTGTTTCCGGAGAGGCTGGCTACGTAAAAGCTACATCAAGCGGCGGTCCGGTACATATTAATATTTCAAATTTAAGCAAGGAATTATACCTGCAATCCAGCGGTGGAGGAATCGATGCAACAATTAAAAATGGGGCCTCCCTTGGACTGGATCTGGATCTGAGCTCGGATAAAGTAAATATTGAGCTCCATAATTTCTCAGGAAAAGTCGAAAAGAACCGGGTAAAAGGGACCTTGAATGGTGGAGGAATTCCCGTTTATATGCATTCAAGCGGCGGAAATGTAAATGTACGGTTTGAGTAACACACTCTCTGCCTCGAAAGCCCGGCTTCCTGGACAGTTAAAAAATTGATTGAGCTGAACACTATTATGGGAAAGCTTTTATTTATCTTAAAGGTTAACATCCGCAACCTTTTTACAAACAAAAAATTTGCCTGGGTGAATATTATAGGTCTGTCGGTTGGCGTTACTGTCAGTCTGCTGATTCTCTTGTATGTCCGTTATGAAACTTCATTTGACAGATTCAATCCGAATTCAAAAAACATTTACAGGATCGTCACAAAAAACCTGCAGGATGGATCTGTAGGTGCTTCCACTCCTCTTGCCCTGTCAGATGTCCTTAAAAAGGACTACCCTGAACTCGACAAAGTTGTCTCATTGATGAGCACCTATTTCGACCTGAAAGTCGGACAGGAAAGATTTGAAAATATCAGGGGGGCAGTTGTTGAAAAAGATTTCTTTAACCTGTTTAATTTTCCTTTGATATCAGGTAACGGGGAATCAATTTTCCAGGACCCATATGAAGCTGTAATATCCATCAGACTGGCCGAAAAAATGTATGGCACCACTGACGTACTTGAGAAAACATTTGATTTTGAAAACTCAACTTTCAGAATTACCGGTATAATAAATAATATTCCTTCAAATTCAATTTTCAATTTTGACTACTTCCTCTCCGGCAGCTTCAGATATAAAGTTTTCCCCGATATCCATGAAAGATGGTATCATTTCGGACTTTTCACCTTTGTGACATTCAAAGGAAATAAAGTGCCTGATCAATTTGAAAATAAACTGACCAACATAGAGAAAAATTACTATCCCGATTTTATGAAAGGCCGGAACAAATATCTTGTGACTGCTTTTAAAGGGAGTCATCTCAATAAATTGATAGAAGGAGATATAGTGCCAGGCATCAACCCGGTTTATTTATGGATACTTGCAGCTATTGCTATTGGAATATTAGTAATTGCCTGCCTGAATTTTATGAATATTTCACTGGCAAATGCATCAAAAAGAAATGTCGGGTCAGCAATAAAGAAAGTCAGTGGCGCTTCACCGGTAAATCTTATTGGTGACTTTTTTGCTGAAATTTCTTTCCTGGTAATAATCAGTCTTCTGATATCCTTTTTTTGTGTTTATATGATGCTGCCTCTTTTTAACAACCTGATTCAAAAAGACATATCAGTAAATCTCTCAGATCCGGTATTATGGTACGGAACAGCCGGATTGGCCTGGTTACAATACTGATCTCAGGTTTATATCCATCTTTGTTATTATCAAAACCGTCACCGGTAAAGATTTTGTTACATAATACAAACACCTCAAAGAACAAACTTACTTTTCAAAAGAGTTTTGTTATTCTGCAGTTTACTCTTACTATTATACTTGGGATTGCTGAGCTTTTTATAATTAAGCAGATAGCATTCATGAAAAACCATGAAACGGGATTCAATAAAGAGAACCTGGTAACCATCCCTGTCGGATCTTTGGGAGAAAACGGGAATGACAGGATGAAGAATACGTCACTTTTCGTTCAGGAACTGGAAAACTATCAGGCACAATATGGTTATGGAAAGGCAACTGTTACAGAATTTGTCCCGGGATTCGGATTTAGGAATTTATTTAAAATATATCCTGGCGATGATAAGTTTAAGGATGGCTTTGAGCTTCTTTCATGCGATGTGGATGAAAATTTTCCTAAAGTATTTGGACTGAAAATGACTAATGGCAGGTTCTTCTCAAAAGATTACCCTACTGACATTGATGCATTAGTAATTAATGAAACCGCATGGAAAAAACTTGGCTGGACTTCTCTTGAAAACAAAAATGTGGATCTTATATACAGAGGTAATACAAAACATGTAGTCGGAGTAATAAATGATATAAACGTAAGGTCGTTACAATATCCGGTCCAGCCGATGATCTATCAGTTCGGACGTCATCACAACTATCCCGGATTTGTTACATTGAGAATCGATCCACTAAGGAAAGCGGAAACAATTGAATTCATAATAAGTAAATGGACCTCGTTATTTCCTGGTATTCCTTTTGGATTTGAAAACGTAAGTGAAAAGTATATGAGTTTTTATGGAGAAGAGATAAAACTGTCAAAGATAACAAGCGTTTTTTCACTGCTTGCGATGTTTTTATCGTTGCTCGGCATTTTTGCATTAAGCAGACTTGCGGCCGATAAAAGGATCAAAGAGATAGGGATCCGTAAAATAAACGGAGCAAAGACAAGGCAGATTGTTGTGATGTTCAACAGGGACTTTTTGATCATTGTTCTTTTAGCCTGTATCCTGGGATACCCTTTAGCATGGTATGCTATGAGCAGGTGGCTTCATAATTTCGCTTACAAAACCGGTTTGAGCTGGTGGGTATTTGCAGTTTCAGGGATAATGGTAATTTTGCTCGCCATTCTGACTGTCAGCTGGCAGAGCTGGAGGGCGGCATCGAGGAACCCGGTCGAAGCGCTGAGGTATGAATAGAAAGGAGTGAGGACTGAGGCATGAGTCTTTGACCTCCGAAGCCTTGGCGAAGGAGGGTATGAGTAGTGAGGCGTGAGTATGATATTCCTGAAATATTGATATTTTATTTAGGTATTAAATATGCTGAATAGTCTTAAAGCCCCATACAAGAGGGTTGGGATACTTTTATGATACTAAACTTTAAACTCATCCTGTATAACCTCATCAAGGGGAAAAGTCACACAGTGCTGAATATTTTTGGCCTGGGAATCGGACTGGCCTGTGCCATATCAGTTGCCATATGGGTTAAAAATGAATTCAGTTACGATAAACAACTACCGGATGCTGATCGTATTTACAGACTGACTTTTGAAACCAATATTTCGGGGAATCGGCTTCATTTTGCCCGTTGCTGGGAGAAATGGGTATGGCAGATGCCGGGAGTGTTTCCCCAGATTGAAGAACTGGTCAGGCTTGATCCTTACAGGCATACTGCAGTAAAAGCCGGAGAAAATAAGTTTTATTCCGACAGGGTTTTCGCGACTGACACTAACTTTTTCAAAGTTTTTAATATTAATCTGGTCTTTGGTAAGGTAGAAAAGGTATTAAGCGGACCATATTATGCCGTAATTTCAGAATCTCTTGCCAGAAAGTATTTTGGGAAAAATGATCCGATTGGACAATCCATTATGCTTTCAGGAGAATATGATACAAAAATGACAGCATTCACTATAAAGGGGATAATGAAAGATACTCCAGTCAATTCTCATGTTCATTTTGATATACTTACCTCATTTGCAAAACCCGCTGAAGCACCCGACTGGGCTTATGTTTACCTGCTTCTAAGACCAGGCACAAATCCCGATGATATCCTAAAGGGGTTTCCGGCTTTCATAAAAGGAGTTGTCGCGGACAAAGATCAAAGTAACTTTAAACCTTTCCTTCAAAAGATTACCGATATACATCTCTTTTCTGACAAAGACAGGGAAATAGAGACAAACGGGAATATTACCAGTGTTTACGTATTTATTATTATAGCATTTGTATTGCTTCTTATCTCCTGGGTTAATTATTACAACCTCAATAAGGCAAGATTAATGACTATTCAGAAACAAATTCATATCCAGCGGATAACAGGCTCGAACAGCAGACTCATCATTTTACTAGTCGCTGGCAGAATCGGTGGTTATTGTGATATTGTCTCTGATATTTGCCCTTATTGAGGTTGTAATAATTAACCCAGGAGATAAGAAGCAATACAAATGCTATAATAATAAATCCATAAACACTGGCAATATTCCCGTTTGTCTCTATTTCCCTGTCTTTGTCAGAAAAGAGATGATATCGGTAATCTTTTGAAGGAAAGGTTTAAAGTTACTTTGATCTTTGTCCGCGACAACTCCTTTTCTATGAAACCAGAAAAATCCCTTAGGATATCATCAGAATCGTACCTGCCATTGCAAAGCAGGTAAACATAAGCTTGTCGGGTGCTTCAGCGGGTTCTGCAAATGAGGTAAGTATATCAAAATGAACATGAAATTGACTGGAGTATCTTTCATTATCCCCTTTTATAGTGAATGCATTTTATTATCATATTCTGAAAGCATAATGGATTGTCCAAATCGGATCATTTTTCCCCCAAAATACTTTCTGGCAAGAGATTCTGAAATTACGGCATAATATGGTCCCCACTTAATACCTTTTCTACTACCAAAGACCAGATTAATATTAAAAACTTTGAAAACAACACCCTCAGTCACAAAATTATTGTGCGGAATAAAACTTATTTTCTCCGGGCTTTACTGCATTATCCCTGTAAGGATCAAGCCTGACCAGTTCTTCAATCTCGGGAGCACCCCCGGCATCTGCCATACCCATTTCTCCCAGCAACGGGCAAAATGAAGCCGATTCCCCGAAATATTGGTTTCAAAAGTCAGTCTGTAAATACAATAGCAGTCCGGTAGTTGTTTATCATAACTGAATTCATTTTTAACCCATATGGCAACTGATATGGCACAGGCGGTCCCATTCCCAGGCCAAAAAATATTCAGCACTGTGTGACTTTTCCCCTTGATGAGGTTATACAGATAAAAGTTAAGAAAAATAAAAGTATCCCAAAACCTGCTTTTGTATGGGGCTTTAAGACTATTCAGCATATTTAATACCTAAATAAAATATACAATATTTCAGGAATATAGATACTCACGCCTCACTACTAATTGCCTCCTTCGCCAAGGCTTCGGAGGTCAAAGACTGAGTGCCTCAGTCCTCACTCCTTTTTCTCATTCCTCAGCGCTTCGACCGGGTTCCTCCGATGCCGCCCTCCAGCTCTGCCAGCTGACAGTCAGAATGAGCGACAATTTACCATTATCCCTGAAACTGCAATAACCACCAGCTCAAACCAGTTTTTGTAAGCGAAATTATGAAGCCACCTGCTCATCGCATACCATGCTAAAGGGTATCCCAGGATACAGGCTAAAAGAACAATAATACAAAAAGTACCTGTTAAACATCACAACAATCTTGCTTGTCTTTGCTCAGTTTATTTTACAAAGATGCCTATCTCTTTGATAGCTTTATCAGCAGCAAGTCTGCTTAATGCAAAAAATACCAAGCAACGAAGAACATTCACAACTTAATGAAAGAAAAAGTTATATGCTTGACAGTTTTATCTCTTCTCCATAAAAACTCATATACTTTTCACTTACGTTTTCAAATCCAAAAGGAATACCAGGAAATAACGAGGTCATTTTACTTATTATGAATTCAATTGTTTCCTTTCCTTAGTGGATGGATTCTCAATGTGACAAATCCCGGGATAGTGTGGGATGACATTCCAAACTGATAGATCATGGGCTGGAACCAGATATTGTAACGACCTTAAGATTTTATATCAATTTATTACTCCGACTACATGTTTTGTATTACCTCTGTATATAAGATCCACATTTTTGTTTTCAAGAGAAGTCCAGCCAAGTTTTTCCCATGCGGGTTTCATTAATTACTAATGCATCAATGTCAGTAGGGTGATCTGGTGAGAAGAACCTGCCCATTAGTCATGATTTCAGTCCAAATACTTTAGGAAAATTTTAATACCCACATGCACATGAAAGAAAAGAAAAGCAAAAATATTAAACTTATCATCGCCAGGATATATTTTAAATAAATTCCTAAATCCGAATACCCAGACAAAAATTGTCTTGACCTTTGCCTTTCCATAACAGTATTGTATTTGATAGTTTTCCAGTTCCTGAACGAAAAGTGACGTATTCTTCATCCTGTCATTCCCGTTTTCTCCCCAAAGATCCGACAGGGATGGTTACCAGGTTCTCTTTATTGAATCCAAACCGTTTCATGGTTTTTCATGAATGCTATATTGTCTAATTATAAAAAGCTCAGCAATACCCAAGTATAATCATAAGAGTAAACTGCAGAATAACAAAACTCTTTTGAAAAGTAAGTTTGTTCTTTGAGGTGTTTGTATTATGTAACAAAATCTTACCAAAAATACAAGTTAGGTTTTGATAATAAGCAAAGAAATATGAACCTAGAGATCAGTATTGTAACCAGGCCCAAATGCCATCTGTACCATACCATAATACCGGATCTCAGAGAAAATTGATATGTCTTTTTGAATCAGGATTAAGGAGAGGCAGCATGATATAAACACAAAAAAAGGATATCAGAAGACTGATTATTACCAGGAAAGAAATTTCAGCAAAAAAGTCACCAATAATTTTACAGTAAAGCACAGCTAGAGACTTTCTTTATTGCTAAGATTCCAAAGCATTACTTTTTGATGCATTCCCAGTGAAATATTTCATAAAATTCAGGCAGGCAATTATTAATATTCCAATAGCAATAGCTGCAGATTGTCCATTAAAATAAACCAGGTTGATAATTTTATATCTCCTTCTATCCAATTTATTGAGATGACTCCCTTTAAAAGCAGTCACAAGATATTTGTCCCCAGCCTTTGCATAAAATCGGGATAGTAATTTTTCTATGTTGGTCAGTTTATTTCAAATTGATCAGGCACTTTATTTCCTTCACTTGTCACAAAGGTGAAAAGTCCGAAATGATACCATCTTTCATGGATATCAGGTGAAACTTTATATCTGAAGCTGCCGGAGAGGAAGTAGTGCAAAATTAAAATTGAATTTGAAGGAATATTATTTATTATACCAGTAGTATTTGAAAGTTGAGTTTTCAAAATCAAAATTTTCTGAGGACGTCAGTGGGGGCATACATTTTTTCGGCCAGTTTGATGGATATTAAAGCTTGGAAATCGGTATTGGAAAATTGATACCTCTCTGATATCAAAGGAAAATTAAACAGGTTAAAGAAATCTTTTTCAACAAAATATGCCCCCCTGATATTTTCAAATCTTTCCTTGTCCGACTTTCCGGTCGAAATAGGTGCTCATCAATGAGACAACTTTGTCGAGTTCAGGGTAGTCCTTTTTAAGGACATCTAAAAGAAAAACAGCAAAAAATCAGAGAAAGAATAATCCTGCAGGTTTTTTGTGACGATCCTGTAAATGTTTTTTGAATTGGGATTAAATATGTCAAATGAAAGTTCATAACTGACATACAAGAGAATGGCAGAAAAATAACAGTAACGCCAACCGACAGACCTATAATATTCACCCAGGCAAATTTTTTGTTTGTAAAAAGGTTGCGGATGTTAACCTTTAAAATAAATAAAAGCTTTCCCATAATAGTGTTCAGCTCAATCAATTTTTTAATTGTCCAGGAAGCCGGGCTTTCGAGGCAGAGAGTGTGTTACTCAAACCGTACATTTACATTTCCGCCGCTTGAATGCATATAAACGGGAATTATTCCACCATTCAAGGTCCCTTTTATCCGGTTCTTTTCGACTTTTCCTGAGAAATTATGAAGCTCAATATTTACTTTATCCGAGCTCAGATCCAGATCCAGTCCAAGGGAGGCCCCATTTTTAATTGTTGCATGGATTCCTCCACGGCTGGATTGCAGGTATAATTCCTTGCTTAAATTTGGAAAATATTAATATGTACCGGACCGTGGCTTGATGTAGCTTTTACGTAGCCAGCCTCTCCGGAAACACTTACACTCGCCACCGCTGCTTCCAGCATAGGCAAGTCACCGTGAACCCTAAGGTGTACGCCACCTGCGGAGGCTATACGCATAAACACTCCCGTGTGCATCGTCCAGGGTAATCCCCCCTCCGCTGGAACCCAGATGAACATCCCCGTTCTAATTATTTGCTGTCACTCCACCTCCGGATGAATTCGCATATCATGGTCCCGTTATATCTTCCAGGTGCACTCCGCCACCGCTGCTTGAAAAATTATGGGTGCCTTTCACGCCTGAAATTTTTAATCCACCACCGCTGGATGATACATTGCATGACATTTCACTCGGTCTGTAATCATAAGCTGAATATCGCACTATTTTGCCATTGACTTGAAGACGAAGTTTCCGATCAATATTTATACAGGAATAACAGAACCATCTTTCCTGATATTGGCGATT
>CAVVGP010000033.1:0-12776 GCA_963747625.1 uncultured Bacteroidales bacterium
GCGTGTATACCGACACCCGGCCGCTGCACGGTCTCGTCCGCTCGCTCCACCTGCGGCCTCGTGCAGCGGCTGCGCCCGTGCGGCGCGGAATCCTCGCGTGCTGACCCGGGACGGCTACCCCAGCGGCACTTCCAGGTAGCAGCCGAATTCGGAGATGAAATCCACCGCGACGCAGGCGTGCACGCGGCCCTGGCGGTCATCGAACGTCGCGCGGGGCCTAAGCGGAAACAGCGGCTGGTGCCGGACGTCGATGTGGATGCCGAAGGATCCGTGGCACTGGAAAGTCAAATGAGAATCCCGCGGCCCTAATATCATCACTTTCTCAAGGGGAAAAACAGTAATGGTTGATTCTGTTCTGATTCCTGATGGATTGAATTTGTTAATGTGTTTTTTCAATATTCAAAAGAAACTCATCAGTAATCAAATTGATGGAATTTATGAATTCTGGCACTTATTTGCATATAAAGCAGATCGTTAACTTTTATATAATATTTTTACGGCTTATAAAACGTCAGAACATACAAATCCCCATCACATATTTCTTTATAATCAATGTTTTTGCAATAAGTTGGCAGATATTCAACCGGATTTTTGATAACATCATTTTTATACCAAGTGCTTTTTTGATATTTTAATCTAACCTTTTCAGTCTCGTCGGTTATCAACAGCTTTGTCCCTGGTTTTGCAATTCTAAGCATTTCATTAACTGCTTTACCAGGGTTATTGAAGAAGTTGAATCCGCCGGCTGAAAAAACTATATCGAAAGTTTCATTTTTAACTGGCAGAGATTCTGCCTCGGCCTGGATTAATGTGATCTTACGGTTGAGTTTTTTCATTCTCTTATTACATTGTTTAAGCATCCCGAGAGATATATCTACACCGTAATAATCAGCTTTTGTATTCAGGTATTTAATATTACGACCTGTTCCAATAGAAATTTCGATTACTTTATCTTCATCTTTTATATTTAACAGGGAAAGGTATTGGACAAGTCTTTTTTCTTCATTTCCGTTTTTAAGTTTTGCATATATTTTCGTAACAATATCATAAAATCCGGAAAAACGGTCATAGATTCTTTGATATTTTCTATTATTTCCAGTTAAGGAATTATTATCAATAAAACATATAATACCATCATTAATAAAGAAAGTTTCACCCAAAGAATTTTGTAAAAATTCATTTTCTCCTTTCTGACAGTAGTTTAATAAATTTCCCTTCGGACTTATGAGCAAATCAGCAATTTCCTGTTTCACTTTATAAAGTTTTGAATTAATTTGGCTTTTAATCCTTTGGCATTAATTAATAAACTTATTTTCAACCTATTTGATGCATCTGACAGATAGTCCGAATTTTTTGTCAAATTGATTGCTATACAACTGACCTGTTTCAAAGGATTGAAAAAAAACATAAGCTGTAGATGCCGTGGGGTCTGTTAATGACCAGAATTCTGCTAATTGGCCTATTAACTCAAATGGTCCTGTTGGAACCCTGTCGCCACCCGGCAGGGCTAAAAAATTTGATTCATTATTTGCACCATCGTTAGGGGCATACCAATGAGTATTACCGGCCTCTTTCATTTTTCCTCCCGCAACAGTATTCCCTCCTAAATACGACTGGAGGATATTCCAGTCAGCAAGTGCAGGTACTCTCCAGTCGGCCGGACAGATATTTCTTATATCGGCAACTGCATAATAATTATATAAAGCCCCATAAATACTTTTGTGTTGGGTTTCTTCATTCCCATACCAGCAATATGCTCCGGAAGCCGTACCAGCCCATTGAGAATCATCTGTCAGATTCTGAATTGTATCTCCGTTATTATAATGAAGAGCCCTTAAATTATCAATCATCCATATCTGGGTTCCTATCGTTACCGTGTTATAGACATTCCCATCAATATCAGTTACTGTGCCAAACGAAGGAGGCGTTGTTTTATCTTTACTGCAAGAGCAGATCAGGATAGTTAATAAAAGTGAAAACGAAATTCTGGATTTAATTTTCATATAAGGTCAGATTAAGTCAGTATCATCTATCAGAAGAGTTCATTATAAAAATAGAGTTTATTTCAGCAAAAAATATCATTTATATGGTGAAAACTTTATCCGATTTTCATAAAATGCATAATATTTCATCAGCCATGATTCGACAAAAGTTTATCAGATCGTATTTGTTCAGCTGATTGATATAGTATGGCATTAATTAAAATAGTTCAATAAAAGTTCCGGTATTTATAAAGTAATAGTCTGTAAATGAGATTTATCGGCTAGAAGATTTTGTCAGTTTTCATACATTAACTCTGGCAGGCTGATTGAAAGAAAAGGGTCTTTTAAGACCTGCGAATGATAACGAAATAATAAATCAATATGCAGGCCTTCGCAATTTTAAAAATACCTGGTAATAAGTCTGTGAGCAGCCTGAACTTAAATTGAGAATTTTCTCCTATAGATAAACCATTATACCAAAACTGGCGCCAAATCCTTTATTTCTTGTTTTAGAAGTATAGTCGCCATCTATTGGGTAATGGAAGGTATAAATTTGTGTTGATGATTTGTATCCGATACTTAGATCAAGTGATACGAAATCATTTATAAAAGTACAAATTCCTCCACCTAATTTATAAGTGAATATTTTTATACTTAATCCCGGATCCACAAAACCCGGACCTTTCATTTTTTCCCATCCGGGGCCCGCTTCAATATTCAGGTAAGGTTTAATTTTTGAATGGCAGAAATAATACCGGACGAACGGCATTAAGTTGAAAGAAGAGCTCGAGTTTATGCCATTATCCATTATCTCATAGCTATAAAGAAATTCTATGCCGACTGGAATATTACTGAAAAGGAATAAACCAATTTGCGGTGAAATATCGAAAGTTTTGTATTTGCCAATTTCATAGCTGCTGTTACTCCCTTTATAATTTGAAGTGTATGAATTAAAATTTAAATCATATTGACCGCCCATCATAAATTTCCATTTATCAGTCTGAGAAAAAGCCTGAAGATAAAAGCTGAAGAAAAAAACCAGGACAAAACCTCTGAATGCCGACAGTTTCATATTAATTGATTGTTTATCTTTAGGGATATGCATAATGCTGATTTTATTGTTTTTAATTTGCATCTGTAGGATGTTATTTAAACCCTGGATACAGGTTTTAGCAGTTCAAATAATAAAGGCCGTAATTTATACCAGTTTATAAATGAATAATAATTGCCGCAGTACCTGTAGTACCTTTTGAAACATTTTCCCAATCACTGCTATAATTTTTAAAATATGCTGTAGTGGAATTATACCCGAAGCCGAAATCAAAACCGATATGCTTATTAATAAGAAATTCAACACCGCCTTTTATTTCCCAGATCAGAAGTTTTGAATATTGTGGATCATCCGGAAATCCGGAGAGATAGCCATTTTTGGTTTTCATCCAGCCAGGACCCATACCCGTGTGAAGATAAGGTTTGACTTTCCCCTTCCCAATATAATATCTTAAGAAAGGCACGAATGAAAACGTCCGTGAGAAATCTATTTCCGTGGAGGAGCTTGATTTCTCTCTGTTATAAAGAAGTTCTAATCCGACAGCAGTATGTTTAAATATAAAATAACCAAATTGCGGTGCAATCCCCAAAGATTTTGTATTGTTGCCAGTATAATCAAATGTATTTGCCTGCGTGTCGACTGAGTAAGAATTCAAATCAAACTGGCCGCCAATCATTACTTTGCCTTCGTTTTTTTGAGACCATAAAAGTTGGGGGGACAGTATAAATACAAGTTGCAGGCAGATAGTATAAATGCTTTTCACAGACTTTGAATTTTGTAGATCAGGTTGAATTTAAAGATAGCTGAAAAAATCAAAAGAAAAATTGTATTTCAAATTTTTTAAGTAAAAATTTGATGTCCAATTATCTCGTTAATTATGCGAAATATGCACATTGATTGTACTTTTGTGTAGTCCGGTAATTCCCGAGTTAAGTTGCATTTCTTTGAATCCTGGCTTTCGGCCTGATTAACTGGGAAGGTCATTCATACCTCAATGCTTTCACAGGATTCAGCCGAGACGCTTTATATGAATGGAAATATACTGTGAACAGAACAACAGCTGCTGCAATAAGATAAGCTACAACAAATATCCACCAGCTAATGCTTGTTTTATATGCAAAATTGTTAAGCCATTTAGTCATAAAATAAACAGTTAAAGGAACTGATACTATCAACGCAACTGATGCAAGAATAAAGTTCTCAATCAAAAAAGAATAAATTATGGATTTCTTTGAACTTCCGAATACCTTTTTTATACCAATTTCTTTCGTTCTTGTTTTTGCCACGAATAGTGTCAGCCCGAATAATCCGAATGCTGCTATCACAAGTGTAAAAAGCGCAAAAATAGAAATAATAACTGTCAGGTTTTTTTCTGAAGAGTACAGACTTTTAATAAGATCTTCAATGGTTGTAAAATAAAATGGCCTGTCAGTGGCTGCTTTCTTCCATTCTGATTCGAGCATAGGAAGGATACTTTCAAGGCTTCCATGTTTATAATGCACAACGAGCTGATCAATATATTTATCTGTCATGGCTATCATAAGAGTAGGGATATCTGAATGAATAGAGTGAAGATTAAAGTCCTTTACAATTCCAATGATAGTTTGATTCCCGATCATTTTTCCAAGAGGATCAGTTATTCCCAGCTTTCTGACAGCAGTCTCATTCAGAATGCAAGATTTTGTCATATCGCTTCCATACTCTTCTGAAAAATCCCTGCCCTCCAGGAGAGTGATCCCCATGGTTTTCAGAAAATTATAGTCGACATCGAGTCCTTCCACCTGCACTTTCACATCCTTATTCTGAAAATTTGGATACATGAAAGACATTGATCCCTGCATTGGCAGACCTTCCATAGCTCCTGTAGCCATAATAATATTCGGATTTGATTTAATATTGTTGATATAAGCTGAGTATCCTTTAAAATCACGTCCGAGATCAATTAAAAGAATATCCGTATTGTAATATCCCAGATCTTTTTTAAGGGCATATTTATATTGGGACCGGATTATAAAAGTGCTTGAGACAAAAGAGCAGAAAATGACTAATTGAATTACAATCAGAGATGATCTGAAAAAGAGTTTCCTTTTTCCGGAATGAGTTGTATTTTTCAGGATGTCAAAAACTTTTAATCTGGAAAGGTATGCTGACGTGTAGATCCCTGAGGCAATTCCGATTAATATTGTCAAAAGGAGATAGACAGAAATATATAGAGCGATATTTGAACTGATAATATGCAAATGTGTCTGGAAAAGTCTGCCGGCATAAGGCAGCGAGAGATACATAAGGACTAGAGCAACCGGCAGTACGAGAAGCGCCAGAAGAACAGACTCACTAAATAATTGATTTTTAATATTATTGTTTCCGGCGCCGAAGGTTTTTCGCATCCCTATTTCTTTTGCCCTGGCCGATGATACTGCAGTAGAAAGAATAATATAATTTATGGCTGCAACTATAATGATAAGTAGTGCTATGGCAGAAAAAAGCCTGATGTTATTAATATTACCTTGCATTCCGGAATTCATTACATCATCAGAATGTAAATAAACATCTGATAAATTCTGAAGTGAGTATTGGAAAGTTGGTTTTTCACTTATGTTTTTTATTTCAAATGCCCTGAACTGTTTTTCAAGGGAACTGATATTGCAATCTTTGGAAACCCTTACCCACGTAATCCAGAAATTCATGTTCCAGTCCTTATCAGCATTCTCTGTTTTGAAGGTTTTATTAATTGGAGCCAGAGACAGCCTGCTGTTAACCAGGCACTGTGCTGTGAATGTTGAGTTTTCAGGGATATTTTCGAAAACCCCTTTTACAACAAATATATGCTCTTCATTGTCAACTGAACCAATTATTTCTTTTCCGACAGGATCCTGATCCGAAAAAAGTTTTAATGCAAGATCGCGGGATAGTACAATTGAGTTTGATTCTTCCAATATATTTTGATGTGAAGAACCCATTATCAGTGGAAGTGTGAATATGTCAAAAATATCTGAATTTGTTGCAATGGCATCGTGGATGTTTACATATTCATCTTTAATCTTTAAACGGAATTCTCTCAATGGTCTTGCTATCGCAGCTTTTTCAATTTGAGGGAACTGCTCTTTTAAAGCTGAAGCAAGGACGTAAGGAGTACCTGACATCGTTTTTTTAAAGTCAACATAGTAATCGAGCACTCTGAAAACCTGTTTCCTGTTTTTATGGCAATGGTTGTAACTTAATTCATTAATTACAAACAGTAAAATAATGAATGAAGCTGCCAGTGCTATTGAAAGACCAACTGCATTAATTGCAGCAAAAACTTTATTCAGCTTTAAAAAACGGAGAGCTGATTTCAGATAGTTTTTAATCATCGGATTTGCTTTTAGGTCGTGAAGCAATATTTAAGGCAATTTGCACTTTTTTCCCGGCAATTAATTTGCTAAAAGAGGTCGCTATTTTCTGTATAGTTCAGTATCAAAAAGTTTTATTCAACCAGCCAACAATTTCTTCCCAGCATTCAGGAGGGATCCTGGCATGAGTGGCATTTTTCATAACCAGGAATTCCTTTTTGTTGCCCGGAATGGTATCATAGAATTCTTTAACCTTATCCACATCGAATAATTCATCTTTATCACCAACCCCCACCAGCACAGGAATATTCAGGTCTTTCGGAAGCCGCAGTTGCCTTACGTCAAGCATAGTCAGAAAACGAAGCGTATAGCTGAAATTAAACAATGGATCTTTCGAACCAGTCATACCTTCCCTGTAATATTCAACGACCTGATGAGAAGGACGGAAAATTGAACTTGCAAAAATTCTGGCTTTTTGAAAGAATGGCAGGGGCTTTGACAGACCTTTTTTACCTTCATAAGCTCCTGAAAGTAAAATTAGACCTGAGATCTCATCCGGAACAGCATCGGTTGCACATATTGCAGACGCAACACCAAGGCTGTGTCCCAAAATGACCACTCTTGAAAAACCAAGACCTTTAATATATTTTACCGACTCAGCTAAATCAGCAATCCATCTTTCTTTATTTGGGCTGTCTCCCCTGTTTCCGTCCGATAAGCCATGTCCTCTGTAATCGAGACCAAATGTGGTATATCCGCCTGATGATATTGGTCTGCCAGCCATATCGTAAGCTCCGCTGTGCGCGGTAAGACCATGAAAAATCAAAACAGCAATATCCTTTTTTGCAGGCACAATAGTGTCAGGATTCCATCTCCGCAAAAAAAGAGTTTTTCCGTCGGTTGTAGTAAACTGATTATGTGCTTCTTTAAAGTTCTGCCTCAAAATGGCAGCCTCTTCAGGTGTAATTCCGATATGTTTCATCTTTGATCCAGATGGAAGAAATGCCAGGATCAGTCCCAGAATAAGAATAAATACAACAAAGGAAATTGTAATGTACAGGATTTTTATTAATATTTTCTTCATAGAAGTGCTTTTAAAATATCAGTAATGTACTGACAGGCTTATATTTATTTTATCTGAACAGGGTACTTTCAAAGTTACATTTTTAATAAAGAAAGTTAGATAAATTAATCCACAGAGGGCTTAATATCCGTTCTCTTATTTATTAATTCTGACAATTATATGTTAGTATATCGCTTTTCAAAAAAGAAAAATTTCGCCATCTGAGAGAATTGCCTGTAAAGCATTATACAGAAATTTTTTCCCAGCTTTCAATATCGCCATCTACTAACCTAAAAAGGGGATGAGTGTCAATAGTCAATTTTGCTTTGAGTTCATTGTATCTATTTATATCCCTGATTTTAAGTTTTGACAATAGATGGCTTACTTCATATTTTAATTGTCCTGAGGTGACAGTTAACATACTTCTTTTAAAATGCCAGTTAATTTTTTGCCTGTCGAATTTATAATTTCTGTCAGCTGATTCTGAATATATTTCAGACAGATACTGATTAATTGCTTCGAGAGGTCTTTCAGCCTTTTTAAACCGGTTGAGCTGAGGATGATTCCTGTAACCAATAGTCTTTTCTTCCAGGACATTTTTTGCCAGCAGAGCTTCTCTCCACAAGGTGACCAGCCCTCTTGCATCAAGATATTTGGGATGTAAAGACCAGAGTCTCATATTTTGATTTTTATAAAACCTGTCAAAGTTGATTCAGTTGAATATCTTATGTTTTGGTATCATTTCCCCATTCAGAATATATTTCCTAATTGAATTTTTAATTTCCTTTTTGGGTATGTACTCTGATGCTGCATCAATAAAATCGTCTAATGAAAGAGGTTCTTTTTTTTGCTCGGCCACTGTTTTAAGACTACGCATAAAATCGCGATACGTTTTGGTCCCATTGCTCTGTTCTGTAATTCTTTTGCTTATATATGCAGCGAACAATGCTCCACGATTATAAGGAAGTTTTTCATAATCATGACTCTCCCAGAAATGCTCCATAATTTCCTTATTAGGTATATTTCTTACCGGATTTGCAGATAATTTTTCGTAAGTATCTCTGACAGTTTCCTGAAGTTTTTCGGGAGACATGATGCCGCTTTTCGAAAGTAAATACCACGTTGTATAATCTGTAAAACCTTCATCGAACCACTGGTTATTATTACCCATGGAGACACATCCTGATCCTATGTAGCGATGCATTATTTCATGCGAAATGGTATATATGGCTTCGTCGTTGGCTAGAATAACATTTCCCGAATATTTTACATGGAATCCGCCGTTGAAAGATGTTCCTGAGATATTATGGTAATCGAAATCGAGGAAAGGAGATGCGATTAACGAGTAATAGGTACCGTTTAAGTTGCCCCAGAAACTTGTCATAGCAGGAAGATAAGAATCGAAATAATTCATAAAGCGGCTGAGATTATCGCTGTTCTTATTATTTATCCGAAGCACCACATAATTTTTTATACCGGCCATTTCACTTTTTTCTATATGAAGGTCCGATGCTCCGGTGACAAGGGCGTCCATACCGACTGATAATTTAATTGTTGCCGTCTCGCCGGGTTGCAGTTCCGGTGCAAAACTGAGAAACATGGGGAAGCAAGGGTTTTTATTCAATGTCACCGACATCATAATACTGTCCTTAAGTTTCTCGTCAATTTCAGGATTTAGAAAGAGGGTATGTGAAAGTGAAAAGAAGTAATTACCAGTAATGATGGGACGAAACATTTCGCCTGCAACCCGTTGTTCGGGTTTATGAGTATCAATAATATCATATGTGATTTTAACAGGAGCATTGTCGGGATAATAAAATGTAATATTGCTTTTTACAGAATCTATTATAAATTTTACCGAGGCTTTAAGATATTACCAGACTTTTCAGCAAGTCTTTCATGCCGCCGTAAAATTCATTTCCATATTTGAAAGTTGTACTATCAGCGATAACAGGTATATAACTTAGACTTACATGCATAACACCTGGTTCGATTTCCAGATGATAGTCAAGATTTGAGTCAAGAAGTACAACATGCTGGTTGGCAGTAATCAAAATAAATAAAATACCTGACAAATAATTCTTCATATATTATTATGGCATATATAGTTAAGTATATGAATAGTCCGTGTGGCAGCCCCCCAATATTTCGGTGTTTACAAATATGTATTCTCCCATTTCCTGTCCTTTTTATTCAGAGAACTTATTTTTATTGTCTTTATAATAGTTCTTTATCATCTTCCCGAAGATCTTGTCTTTTTTTCGTTTTTCAGCCACATAGTTCTGAAATCTTTCCTGTTCTTTTCGAATATTCTGGTAATTCTCATATGATTCTTTATCGATAGTTCCTTTGTTCAGAGCTTCAATTACTGCGCATCCTTTTTCATTAATATGTTTACAGTCAGGGAATTTGCATTTTGTCGCGATATCAAATATCTCCAGGAAGGTTGTTTTGATTCCGTCAGCATTATCTGTTATTCCAAGCTCTCTCATACCCGGCGTGTCGATTATTATACCTCCATTTTCCAGAACAAATAATTCACGATGATCGGTGATATGTCTTCCCTTATTTGTACTATAACTAATTTGTCCGGTTTTTAATATGCGCTTTTTTAATAAGTTGTTTATCAGGGTTGATTTCCCGACTCCCGATGAACCTACGACACAATATGTTTTGCCTTTTTGAATAAAATCTATTAGCTGGTCAAGCCCTTTAAGGGTCATGTTACTAAGCAGGATGTATTTAACTTTTTTATCTCTTTTTTCAAAATCTCTGATTACATCCATGATATCATCTTCAGTGGATAAGTCAATCTTGCTGATTACGAGAACTGGTTCAATATTGGCAGAATGACAGATTGTAAGGTACCTTTCAAGCCGGTTAATATTGAAATTATTGTTTATGGACTGAACAATAAACGCAACATCGATATTGGAGGAGATAATCTGAATTTCCCCGAATTTATCGACAGCTTGTCTTTCAAGCACAGATTTTCTTGGAAGTATTTTATTAATAATTGCATGATCGGAGTCATATATTATCATTGTCACCCAGTCACCAACGGCAGGGAAGTCAGTTCTTGAGCCTGCAGAAAATCTTAGGTTACCGGTAATCTTTGCATAATATTCATTTTCACCATCATAGACAACGTATCTTTCCCGATGTTCCTGAGTCACCCTGCCAATTGAGAAATCCGTGAGTTTGTTGTCTTTTATAAAAGCAGTGAGCTCGTTATTCATTCCTAAGTCAACGAGGTTCATGTCTGTGCAATGTTATTAAATATGATTATAGTGTTCCCCGGGCAGTTACAATTGTTTTTTTTAAAACAATCTTAGTTATCAGTTATGTATTGGTTTGTTAAAGTCCATTATCCTGGAGTGCAACTGGCAAAGCATTGTATGCACCCAGGGATTTCTGTTCTCTCAGTATGTAAAGTAAACAATATTTGTAAAGTTCCTTTTGCATGTCATGGTGTCAATGAATATTTGTCTTTTTCCGTTTCGGAACAACTCCCACATTAATTCCGTCTTTTTGTCTGCAAAAACTTTAGTAGTTATCGCAGAATTGACATTTCCGCCAACCCACATTAAATCTCTGTCGGATGCAAGTTCAAATGAGTTATTTGTGCTTCCATAATTATGTATTTTGTAAGGATAAAGCGACAAACCATAAAAACCATTTGATTCCCAGATCAGACGCAGAGTATCGCGGGCAGGTGTTTCACTCTTTCTTTTTAGTTTTATTGTAAGATCCACTAATTTGTCCAGGGAAAAGATCAGATATTTTGCATTCTGTTCAAGTTCCCGGAGACCAAGAGTCCTGGTTATAAACACATAGTTTGAATCTCCTACAAATGAGAATTTATAGTAACGGTCATTTTTGACTTTCCTGAATGTTAATGAGAAACATCCTGAACTGTCGGTTGAGAATTGACTGACTTCAGTTTGTTCGGATTTATTACTGATATTTACCGACGCATGAATAATTATATTTTTCCCGGGAATTCCTTCTTTTGTGCTTTCATCCAAAACTTTTCCTTTTATTTTCAGGGTTCCTTCAGTATTAACACATTTTATAAGCATTCCTGAAAAGAATGCAATGAAAATAAAGAATTTAATCCTAACTAAATTCGTTTTTTGCATGCTGACCGATGGGCTGAATAACATACTAAATTTAAGAATTTTATCTTAATCCAGGGCTACTCATTTAACCATTAGAAAAAAATAATGACCACCATCCCTTAAGTATATGCAGGTTTCAAGCTTACTTTCATAAACTTTTATATGCAATGATAATAAAGCCCGGGAAACAGGCTTAATCGGATGACGCTTTATTGTGCAAGCCCTGCCGGCGGTTCAGGCAGGTTAATCGGATATGAATTTTTGAAATGCTGGAGTATCAATAATTGTTTTTTATACACCAGTTGTATAAGATACCTAAATTTTTAAATCATAGAATTGAAATCCATCTTTTTTCAAAATCAAAAACTCCCTTATCAGTCATTGGGTGACTCATAAGAGCAAGAAAAACTTCATATGATAATGTAACTGAATGACACCCGGTCAGACAGACCCGATAAACCTGGTCAACATTCTTAAAACTTGCAGCTAGTACCTGCGTGTGAAGATTATACATTTTTATTGATGCCACAATATTAGAATTATTATTACTTCAATGCCATGTGAAACAATATTATCGAGTCGGTTAACATGGTGCAACAAAATCAGCGCCTGCATTAGCAGCCATCATTGCCTGTTCTGGGTAAAAATAGCAGTTGCCGTTACATTCATGCCAGATTCCTTAACCATTCTTATAGCTTTGTATCCTTCGCGTGTGACAGGTATTTTAGCATAAAAATTATTCTTCAGGCTAAAAACATCCCTGTATAATTTTGCTTCTTTTAAAATATCCTCTGCATTTTCACTGATTGTCTGTATATGAATCATTCTGTTACCAATGCAATTCAGAATCTCGGGATAATATTTGAAAGTGGTTTTCCTTCGTGTGCAAGGAGAGAAGGATTTGTCGTTACGCCTTCTATAGGATAATAATTGATCAGATCTTTTATTTCTTCACAGTTTGCAGTATCTGCCAGATAAATCATAGTTATTTAAATTTTGGCGCAAATGTATATATTAACCTTTGATTAAGTGTACAACTTAAGAAGTTTGTATACTGTTTTTAACATTATTTGGGAATAGACGCCTGCAAAATAGTAAGTTGAATGTAAGGAAAGTAATAGTGTATGCGCCAAAGGATTTTAAATAACAGTAATTATGTGCAGGCTTAATAAGGTAATAATCTGTATATTAGTATTCAAGATAATGATTTAAAATCGGATGATTCCA
>CAVVGP010000034.1:0-6880 GCA_963747625.1 uncultured Bacteroidales bacterium
CTGCACAAACGGACATTGGGTATTCTTATATATTTTGTAATGGATATATCAAGATGTTTATTTATTCAATTTTTATTTGAGTATAGATGCAAATTTATCTCTATCTGTTAACAGAGCACATATGCAACAAATTACGTTTCAATTATTATTTGACAGAGTTATGGTCAATCATATATTCATATCTGTTGGGTAAGGTTAAATGTGTGACACTTGAAGGAATACAATCTATGATATTTTGATGAAATAATATCCAAAAGTTAAATGAGTGACACTTGGAGGAATACATCCTTTGATATCTTGATTGAAAAAATATCCAAAATTTAAATGGGTGACATTTGGAGGAATACAATCTTTGATATTCTGATTGAAATAATGTCCAAAAGTTAAATGAGTGATACTTGATGGAATACAATCTTTGATATCTTGATTAAAACGATATCCAAAAGTTAAATGCGTGACATTTGATGGAATACATCCTTTGATATCTTGATTAAAATAATATCCAAAAGTTAAATGTGTGACACTTGGAGGAATACAACCTTTGATATTTTGATTAAAATAATATCCAAAAGTTAAATGTGTTATACTTGGGGGAATACAATCCTTAATATCTTGATTAAAATAAGTTCCAAAAGTTAAATGAGTGACATTCGGCAAAATGCAATTTTTAATATCAGAATTAAAATTATATCCGAATTCCAATCTAAGTATACATTTTGGATATATGTCGAACCCGATTCGTTATAATATTTGTAAATCGATCAAAATACCAGAGATGGATTATTTTCTTCATAGATATTGACTCATTAAAAAATATTTTGGATTTGAGTTTGTGTGTGAGTAATGATACCGAGAGATAATTTAGTTTATCATAATCCTTCAATAGAGTACAAATGAAACAAATTATATCATCCATGTGAATATACTATAAAATTAATTATTCAATTATTATATATTTATTTTTCAATTTTTTTTAATCAAACCGATATAACATTTTTGACTGTTATATGCGTAATTTTATCCACTCCAATGCTAAATCCAAACAAGTTTTGGTGCAGAATCCTGCATGATCACCTGATACTATATATACTGTTCGAATGTGTTGATCCAATTTAAGATATGCAACTAAAGGATAAATAAGTAAGGTAATTAAGTGATCAACTAAATCAGCAACACCCCCTGTAATCAAATATAATAATTTACCCGATTTGGATGATTCTAAACCAATATCCCGGACTTAAGCACAGATGCCAATCAGCATATTTTGGTATAGAATGATGAAGCGAATTATGAAACCCAATATATAAACTATTCGGATTTAATTTTTTATTGAATGAAGGTTTATTCTCTAAATCAATTAAATAAATTGATTTAAACTTTCGTTTCACGACACGGCGCATCCGCTTCAGCAAGCCCTCTGTATCCGGCACATTAGGCCGACCCACGTGAATGCATTCGACGAATACGAGGTGCGCCACCGAAAATGGCAAGATCGTCTATGGACGATTTGGCGGGTCGATTATCGAGGGCGCCCCGATGGGTGAGCATTTGCGTTTTTTGGCCCCGCCCCGAATAGGAGGCAACGCTAATATACATTCTAGATCAGGAATACCTGTTGAATCGTGACGAGAAATCAGCTGTCGAGTTCCAACCCGGCGTTCCCGGAGCTTGATAACCTCAAGGGAGTAGAGACAAAAGAGGGAAAAGCACATAAAGATAATTTTCATCATTCTCTTAAGGTCCTGGACAATATCAGCAAGAATACTGATAATATGTGGCTTAGATGGGCAGCACTGCTTCACGATATAGCCAAACCCATAACTAAGAAATACCTTCCTGATACTGGCTGGTCGTTTCACGGCCATGAGTACGTGGGATCTAAAATGGTTCCGGATATTTTCCGAAACCTCAAGCTCCCTTTAAATGAGAAGATGAAATATGTTCAGAAAATAATTGATCTCCACCTCAGGCCAATAGCTTTGTCACAGGATCTGGTAACAGATTCTGCAATCAGAAGATTGCTTTTTGAAGCCGGTGATGATATAGACGATCTGATGATCTTATGTGAAGCAGATATTACATCCAAGAATGAAGCTAAAAAAGCTAAACATCTGGAGAATTTCAAACTTGTAAGAAATAAACTTAAAGAGATTGAAGAGAAGGATGCAATAAGAAATTTCCAGCCTCCTGTTGATGGAAGCGAAATTATAACAACATTTGGAATTAAGCCAGGCAAAGAGGTAGGCATTATAAAAAACGCAATAAGAGATGCAATACTTGACGGTATAATTCCAAATGAGCACGAAGCTGCCAGGAAACTGATGCTGGAAAAAGGGGTTGAACTTGGCCTTTCGCCGGCTGACGGTGTCACCTTATTATAAGATCGAGCAAAACAGGGAGATGATCGCTGAAACCTCCCTGATATCGGTATCCGCTGTAAGTTGAAAACGGAGTTGATCCCGGATATTTAAGAATCTTTTTTCATAAGAAAGTCAGGTTTGAAAATCTTTAACATTTCCGGTTTTGTATATAGTCCTTCCCTGCAAACTACAAGCTTTTTTGAGACAATAACCTGGTCAATCATTTCCCATGTACCCAGATAACGATATGTCCCAGGATTATCTTCCCCCGATAATCAGAAAGATTAATCATGTTTTGATGAGTCGTGAAGAATAGTAAGCGATTTAATTGCCTGATCATCGGGGGAGAATTAAAGTCGCCTAAAATAATTATTCTTGCACCTGAAGGATTTCTTCAAATAATGAATCGACTTTTTCTGCCGACCATTGAAGCGATTTGAAGTCTTAATTTTCACCTGCCAGTACTCCTCCCCTTCTGGAAGGCCAATGGTTTACAATAAGATGAATAGTGTCATTCCAATAGAAAATTTAGCATAAAGAACACTTCTTGTATTAAAATTTTTTCGTTAAATTCTGTTGGAATCCAGTACTTGTAATGAATAACATTTGCAATATCTTTTCTGTAAATAAGGCAGACATCTATTCCTCTTCTGTCAGGTGATTCCTCATGGATTATACCGTACTTAAATTTCGATAAATAAGTACCATAAATAAGATTTTCAAGAACTTTTCTGTTCTCGATCTCACAAAAAGCAACTATTGCGGGCGGCTCCCAATCCCCGGCTGCCATAATTGTTTTATAAAGAGAATTGATTTTTTTATTATACCTGGCTGAATTCCACTTCATTAATCCATTCGGAAGAAAGCTGTTATCATCAGTAAGTGAATCATTATAGATATCGAATAAGTTCTCCACGTTATAAAACATGACCCTTTCTGTCTTAGAGGCCACAACCTGAGAATTTCCGGAATTGATTGTAAGTATAAGCAGAAATATCGAAACTGATAATTCTGAAAAAAATTCTTTCAACATTTTTTGTCAGAAAAGAGAAGGCATATCAAAAGACTAAATCCTTTAATCTTACCTGTGCCTGCTTTGCGTCCTTAGTGTTTTAAAAAAGCTTTTGAGACGTCCTCATGAACTACATCTTATCAATAGGCATTAATCCAGCGATATCTTCTGGCACTTTCTCCAAATTTAACAGCTAGCGTAAATTCATGGGTTCCGTAACTTTGTTTCCTTATATCAGTTAATGTAAAGTCAAGTGCATATGCAAAATAAAACCTGTCATATTTTAATCCCAGCATTGCAATTATTGCATCATTTGTTCTCCAGGATACTCCTACCCAATAATCCTCTTTATAATAGATTCTTGCTGTAAGGTCCATTTGCAGTGAGTTAAAAAACATATCAGATGCTTTAAGTAAAGCAGATGGTTCCAGTGTCCATTCAGATGATAATGGAAACTTTATTCCCCCTGTAAGGAAATAATTACCTAACTCCGATCTTTTTATATTGGACGTATCGGCAATTAGTATTGAGCCTCTGAGTAAATTAGACATAGCAAATCCCACATAATATTTCGAGGTAGTGAAACTTGCTCCAAAGTTGAAATCAGGGATAAACACTGATCTGTCATATGAATTCAGTAACGGATCATCAGGGTTATTCAGGATAGCTCCATTTAAATCAACGGCAAACTGATATGCAGTTAATGCAAGTCCAAAAGAAAGGTCATTGGGTATACCCTCCGACCGGCCAAGGGGAATATGGTAGGCATAAGCAAGCGAAAATCCTGTCCGGTGCATGATACCATTATTGTCGTTGAAAACATATCCGCCGAGCCCTACCCGGCCGCCTTTAGTAGGCTTAACAATCTTCTTTCTTACTGCAGTGGATTTTGAAATAAAACTGTTTTTGAGGATACGTGTCTGAAAGCTAGCGGCATATGTGCTTGGTGCCCCGGCCATACCAACCCACTGTTCTCTAACCGTAAGATTAATAGTAGTATATCCGTCGCGACCCGCTAACGATGGATTTATAAGGAATCCATTCATAATATACTGGCTGTATATGGGAACCTGCTGCGAAAAACCGTCTCCAAAAATGAAGAGGAAAACGATTGCTGGCAATATACATTTTAAGTACCTCATATATTTATTGTTCTAATTCTCACAATTATTGTCTGATTATGCTTATCACACCTGACCTTGGTTTAGATCCGTCATTAAGATTTAATATATAATGATACGAATCCGTCGGCAAAAGTTCGCCATTATACCTGCCATTCCATGGATCTGCAGATAAATTCTTAGAATGGAAGACAAGTTTTCCCCACCTGGTGTATACAAAAACTTCAGCGTTCGGAAACAAATCAATGTTTTTAATCTGCCATGTATCATTAACCCCATCATTATTTGGGGTTATAACCGTAGGTATGACGATGCACTTATCTGAACCTGTGAAACCAACAACAATATCCAGCGAGGCAGTACATCCATTATTATCAGTTACAATAACACTGTAGGTTCCGACAGCAAGATCCTGACGATCCTGTGTCAGCACGCCATCTGACCATATAACCTTGTAAGGTTGTGTTCCTCCGGAAATAGTAAGTGTAATCGAACCGTCTAGAGCATCAGGACAGGAAGCATCTGCTTTTGTATCCAATATCGAAATTACAGGAGGTTCAGCAATCGTTACTGATACATTCGTTGTGCACAGGTTTGTATCCCGTACAGTTATCTCATAAGTTGCACCTGCAAGATTGACAAATGTTCCTGAAACCTGGTATGTTCCTCCATTCAGGCTATACATATATGGAGAGCTCCCGCCAGAACCAGCTATAGTTACAGATCCGTTTGCGCCTCCGGAACAGGAAACATTGGTCTGACTGATAATATTTCCGGTCAGTGCTTCAAGAGGCTGGTTAATTGGTACTGCAATATCAAAAGAACACAGATTTGTATCCTGAACAGTTACTGTATACGAACCAGCAGCAAGATTATTAAAATATCCTGAAGACTGATAAGATCCGCTCCCCAATTTATACTGATAAGGTGCTGTTCCTCCTAAGCCCGCAACAGTTACACTCCCTGTATTACTTCCAAAGCATAGAGCATCAGTCTGGGCAACTATTGATCCTCCGACAGATGAAGCAGGCTGATTTATTATAACATTTACATCGTATGTACTTAAAAGTGTATCTCTTACAGTCACAATATAGGTTCCGGCAAGTAATGATCCGAATGTACCGGATTCCTGGTATGCTCCTCCATTCAGGCTATATTCATAAGGTTCCACACCTCCGCTTCCTGCTACTGTAACGCTTCCGGTTGATGTGCCAAAACATGCTGCATCGGTTTCTGAAGAAATACTTCCTGATAATGGGGCTGGCGGCTGTGAAATTGTTACAGGTATGTCAAAATTACAAAGATTTGTATCCTGTACCGTAACGATATATGATCCGGCGGTGAGTGATCCGAAAATACCTGAACTCTGGAAAAATCCTGCCCCTATTTTATACTGATATGGAGGAGTTCCTCCCATTCCGGTCACAGAAACACTCCCGTCATTGCCTCCATATACAGAAACATTTGTCTGGGAAGTAACACTGCCTGTGAGACCGGTTGCAGGTTCCGAAACAACTGCACTCGCAGATCCTACGCAATTATTTGTATCAGTTATAATTACTGAATATGATCCGGCTCCGACATTACTTAAATCTTCAGTTACAGCACCATTATTCCATAAGAATGTGAAACCCGGAGTTCCACCGGAAACCGTTATATCAATTGCACCGGTCGTACCATTGAAGCAGGCAACATTTGTAACTGTGGCAGAGGCTGAAGGTACTTCATTTACCTTAAGAGTCAGTGGCAAGGAAGTTACCGGATTTCCCGTAATACACCCAGCATCCGAAAGAAGGGTAACAGTCACAACATCATTATTTACAGGTATATATGGATATGAACTGCTGTCGGTTCCCACATTTAAGCCATTGACCTGCCATTGATAAACGGGAGATGTACCTCCATTTACCGGCTGCGCAGTTAAGATTACAGTTGTTCCAGCACATACAGGATTTGCATTAGCTGTCACGGAAACCTCAACCGGCTGAGGTAAGTTTACTGTAATGATACCGGTAATACTTACTGATCCGCAACCACCTGTTAATGTCACCGAATATGTGTATGAACCAGGAATTGAAGGTGTACCGCTGATAGTTACAACATCTGAATTCCATTCTCCCATAACTCCGGTCGGCAATCCAGCAATATTCGCTCCTGTTGCCCCTGCTGTTGAATATGTTATATCCGTTATCGTTGAATTGACACAAACAGTCTGATTATCTGTTCCGGCCGCTGATGTTAATGAAATTGTATTATCAGGGTTAACAGTTATTATCCCATTCGATGAAACATTTCCACATCCACCTGTTAAAGTTACTGTGAAGTCAAAGGTACCAGTTTCACTTGGTGTTCCACTAATAGTCACAATATCAGAAGACCATGAACCT
>CAVVGP010000035.1:0-33267 GCA_963747625.1 uncultured Bacteroidales bacterium
TATTTTTATCTTGATTGCTGCATTATTGCCCTAACTCTGTCCATATGCATATAATAAAACTTTTTACTTGTTTAGGGACTCTTAGTGGCGGATATTAGTAATTTTGCACAAAACAATAAAGCTGTCATTGTGGAATTGCCGGTAGGCGCTTGAAAACAAATAAACAGGCCGAATTTGAGCATTTGGTTTGCCAAGCGAGCTTGATCTAGGCCATATCTGTATGCAGTAAAAAATACACACTCAAATTTTACAGTGCTCTTTTATCTCATCATCCTTTTGATGTGCCGATCACTGCAGCCTAGGAATAAATACTGTCACTGCCTGTATATAATATAATTACCGCCGTGAAACTGCCTTCAAATTGAAATAGCACTTGACTTGCATGCAGAAGCATTCGGGAATTATAGCATTTGCCTCATGTTTCCAAATAGCATCTCAAAAAATTTATCCTCCTTCCAAAATTTACAACATCTCTTCTTTGGTAATTTTCCCAAAGAACATCACACAAAAGAAGTTGAATGAACCCGGTTTATTAGGTTATTTATTAATTTTCGACATCTTTTCACCAGTGATCAACAGCTTAATATTTTTAAGTAATATAAGGAGCAGATCCGAAAAAAACAAATGGAAATAGTCAACGAATTATCGGACAAAGCAAAAGGTGATCTCTTACTTGTTGAACAAGCAAAGAAGGGAAATGAAAAAGCTTTTGCCAGCCTGATGAACCGGTACAGGGATTCCATTTATTTTATGCTTCTTAAAATGGTGAATAATGCATCTGATGCTGAAGACCTTACGATAGAGGCATTCGGAAAAGCATTCAGAAACCTTGAATCGTACACACCTAAATTTGCCTTTAGCACATGGCTCTTTAAAATTGCTACAAATAACTGTGTTGATTTTATAAGGAAGAAGAAACTTTCTCCAACACCATTTGACAGTCTTCAGGACAATTTAGAAGTTGTCACCGTGAACATTCAATCAGACCTTCTCGATCCGGAAGAATCGTTGATTAACCATCAGAAAATTGCCGCTCTTAAAGACATTGTCAATCAGCTAAAACCACGATATAAGTCATTGATTGAACTCCGCTATTATAAAGAGTATTCTTATGAAGAGATCTCTGCTGAACTTAACCTGCCGATTGGAACGGTCAAAGCACAATTGTTCAGGGCCAAAACTTTATTATATAACATATTAATCAAAACAGGTCACAGGTAGTGTCAGAAAACATATTCAGGTATTTCCCGTTACTGTCAGACATTCAAAAAGATAAACTGTTAAAGCTGAAAGTTATCTACGACAGGTGGAACAGCATGATCAATGTTATTTCCCGAAAGGATATGGATTATTTTTATATCCATCATGTTCTCCATTCATTATCAATAGCCAAAGCTATAAACTTTGTACCCGGGACAAGGATTCTGGATGCTGGAACCGGAGGAGGATTCCCTGGAATTCCTCTGGCTATTTTATTTCCCGAATCTGAATTTACATTGCTTGACTCAATTGAAAAAAAAATTAAGGTGGTCAGGGCTGTTTCAGATGAACTTCGGTTAGATAATGTAGTTCCAGTGCATAAAAGAATTGAAGAAGAAAAAGGCAGTTTTCATTTTGTTTTAAGCAGGGCAGTTACAGGGTTCGCAGAATTTGTAGCTCTTACAAAGAAAAACATCAGCTCCGACAGTTTTAACCACATCGCAAATGGAATCTTTTATCTGAAAGGAGGAGATCTTACAGCTGAATTATCACAATTTGAGAAAGAAATAACAGTATGGCCTGTCAAGAATTTTTTTGATGAATCTTTTTTTGAAACTAAAGTGATTGTATATCTGCCAGTTTGATTTTTTCAAAAAAAACATACTTCGGGTTTTTATATTTCAAAAAAGTACTACATTTGCAGTCTCAAATCAGAAGTTAGTCAACAAATATATTTGAAAAGATGAAAAGAACATATCAGCCATCGAGAAGGAAGAGAGTTAATAAGCATGGTTTCAGGGAAAGGATGTCAACTCCCAATGGTAGAAGAGTTCTTGCTTCCCGCAGAGCAAAAGGCAGGAAGAAGCTCTCCGTTTCTCCTGAGCTCAAATTAAAAGGATAATATGTAATTTTACTATATTTGATGAAAGGTGTCTTCTTACAGGCACCTTTCTCGTTGATATCAGGAGGATGGAACTTCTTACAGATTCAATAAATATTATACACCATCCGTTTCAGCCTTAATAAAATTCAAAATCTTTTTCTAATATTCTTACCTTTACTGACTTTTTAATAACTAATATGTCCGACCTCCTGAACCATATTGACGATAAAGACCTGAAGGCTATAGCTGATAAAATATCAGGAAATATCCGGATAACACCTGAAGAAGGTTTGTATCTTTTTAAGAAGGCCGACATGGCTCTTCTCAGCCTGCTTGCTGGCATTTCCCGAAGAAGGTACAATGGCAATTATGCATTTTTCAACCGCAATTTCCATATAGAACCAACCAACAAGTGCATTTATAATTGCAGGTTCTGCTCTTACCACAAACCTGCAGGTGACCCGGAAAGCTGGGAATACAGCCATGAAGAGATGATTGACATTGTCAAGCGTTTTGACGACAAAGCCGTAACTGAAGTTCATATCGTAGGAGGAGTTCATCCATCCCACGATCTTCATTACTGGGGATCTTTTCTGAAAAAGATTAAAGAACACAGGCCTTCCATTCATATAAAAGCTTTTTCCGCAATTGAGCTCGATCATATGATTTCACTCGCAGGGTGTACTATTAAAGAAGGGTTATTACTTTTGAAAGGTTATGGACTCGATTCTATTCCCGGTGGTGGTGCTGAAATATTCGATGAAAAGATCAGGAAGGAAATATGCAACGAAAAATCAACATCAGAACTTTGGCTTACAATTCATGAAACAGCTCACAGGCTGGGGATACCTTCGAATGCTACAATGCTTTATGGCCATATTGAAACATATTCTCACCGCATTGATCACCTCGAGAGATTAAGAAATCTCCAGGACAAAACACATGGTTTTAATGCCTTTATCCCGTTAAAGTACAAGAAGTCGAACAACAATATGTCTTATCTTGGTGAAGTAAGCGCAATTGAAGATCTCCGGAATTATGCAGTCTCAAGGATCTATCTTGATAATTTTCCTCATATAAAGGCATACTGGCCGATGACAGGGAAGGAATGTGCACAGATGTCACTTTCTTTTGGCACGGACGATATGGACGGTACAATTGATGACACAACAAAAATCTATTCAATGGCAGGTTCAGAAGTGGAAAACCCGGCGATGAGCTCTGAGGAAATATCTGCTTTGATCCGTGAGTCAGGTTTCATCCCGGTAGAAAGAGATTCACTTTATACCCCTGTACTCTCGTTATAATTTTATCAGTACCTTTGCGTTATTACTAATGTTCAATCTGATCCTATGAGCTTAAAAAACTTTATTCTTAGCAAATTATTTCTTAAGAATCTTGGAATTGCAGTCGCCATTTTCGTTGGGTCAATACTTGTGCTGCTAATCTGGATGAATTTTTATACAAGGCACGGTCAGTCTCGTACTGTACCTAATTTTGTCGGACTTACGATGGATCAGACCATAAAACTTGCAAAATCGAGTCGGCTTAATTACGAAATAATTGATTCAATTTATACTGCAGCAGTTCCTCGTGGCTGCATCGCTGAACAAAATCCCAGACCAGGATTCAAAGTCAAAAAATGGCGAACTATAGTTTTAACAATCAATGCTTTTCATCCTGAAATGGTAGCTATGCCGAATCTGGTTGATCTCCCGAAAAGACAGGCACTTTTACTTGCCGAGAGCTCCGGTCTGGAGGTAGGGCTCTTAAAATACAGACCCGATCTATCTATCGATGTTGTTATCAATCAACAATATAACGGGAAAGATATCAGAGTTGGCGATTCACTGCAAAAAGGATCGGTAATTGACCTTGTGCTTGGAAAAGGATTAAGTAACCAGCGAACATCAGTTCCTGATCTGCTGGGAATGAAACTTGACGCGGCAAAAAATAAAATTCTGGGTTCATCGCTTAACCTTGGCACGTTTGTTTATGACAATACCATCATTAACAACGCAGATACTCTTAATGCATTCGTCTATAAACAGAATCCTGAATTTAAAAGTGATGCAACTCTGCAGTTGGGATCTTCAATGTACCTATGGCTCACCGTCGATTCAGCAAAGATGAAAGTCGATTCAACACTTGTCCTTCCAGATACAATTCCGCCGGCGCAGATTTCAGATAATAAGCCTAACTAATCGGAATGTTGAAAAGAATAATCCTATATGGAATATTTCTCACCACATTTCTGGTAAACACTACTGCCCAGGAAGTAATAACCGGTCTGCCTTCAAATTACAGGATCATACACAGTAAAGAAAAACGGAGAGCAGCAAGAGAACTGACTTCCAATGATACATTGGCCCTTCCCTTTTTTGATGATTTCTCAGGTCATTCAATATACCCCGACAGTACCAAATGGACAGACGATTATGTATTTATTAACAATACATATTCCGACAAGCAAATCACAGCCGGAATAGCAACATTCGATGCCCTCGATAATAATGGCAGAATGTATGCGAATGCATCTCCTCTGGGATTTGAAGCAGATCATCTTACTTCACAACCAATAAACCTGAATTATACAACAGCAGATAACGTCTGGATGAGCTTCTTCTACCAGGCCGGCGGGCTTGGTGATCCACCTGAAGCTAACGACAGCCTTATTCTTCAGTTCTATGCCCCTCTGGAGCAGCAATGGTATTCCGTATGGAGAGTCGGAGGCAGCCTCGATCAGAGATTTAAACCTGCTATTATAAAGATTGACGATGACCGTTTCCTTCAGAAAGGTTTCCAGTTCAGGTTCATTAATTATGCCAGCCTGACTGCAAATCTCAGCGACCCGTCGATGGTCGGCAATTGTGATATCTGGAACCTGGATTACGTTCTGATTAACAAAAACAGAAACGCCGGTGATACAATATTTGCAGATGTTGCATTAACACTTCCGCTCCGTTCTTTACTCAAAAGTCACGAAGCGATGCCATGGAAACAGTTTAACCAGGTCTATCTCCAGGAAATGGGCTCTTCAATACCAATTCATTATCGGAATAATGATACCATAACCCGAAATATAACCCGTAATTTTGAAATATGGGATATGTACAAAAATTCTCTGGCTTATTCTTTCTCAGCCGGGGCAACCGACATTGGACCCCTGACAGATGTTGATTATAACGCTAACCTGGTATATACCTACAGCAGCAGCAATCCCGATTCCGCTCTTTTCAGGGTTACAGCCTCACTAAAGACTGATAATTTCGACCCGAAGGGAAACGATACTTTAATCTATTACCAGGTTTTCCAAAACTATTTTGCATACGACGATGGAACATCTGAAGGCGGTTACGGGATAAATGGGCTTGGCTCAAGCAATGCCATGGTAGCTGTCAAATTCGTTTCTTATATCCAGGATACTGTAAGAGCAATACGTATATGTTTCAACGACAGTTACCAGGATGCAAATATCAGGGCATTTGATCTCATGGTCTGGGACGACAACAACGGTACCCCCGGTAATGTACTTTACACAAAGCAAGACGTTATGGTTGAACAGGGCAGCATGATAAATGGCTTCTATACCTACACTCTTCCTGAAGGAGTTGTGGTGAATAATACTTTTTATGTTGGATGGAGACAGACCTCTGAGACATTTCTCAATGCAGGTTATGATGTTAACACTCCCAGTGCTGGTAAACAATTTTACTGGTTAAACGGACAATGGAGTAATTCGCAGGTTCCAGGCAGTATCATGATAAGGCCTGTCTTAGGTTCTGCTCTGACTATCACCTCGGTTAAGGATACTCAATATATTAACAATGGAACACTGATGAATATATGGCCAAATCCTACAAGTGATTATATAAATATTGATCCGGGTGATTTGCAGCTTTACGGTTCATCTGATATCTCAATAGTCGACCTGAATGGCCATGTGCTTATGAAGGTTCCGTTCAGCGAGAAAGTTGATATTTCTTCACTTAAGGACGGTATGTACTTTTTGCTTATAAGCAGCAATGGCAGGCCGGTTGGATATAACCGTATAATTAAAATAAGGTAATCTCAAAAAATGACTGAAGAAGAATTATCTGATCAGCAAGAGCTCTTTGAACATTACAGGATAATGGCAGATCCTGGTCAATCGCTCCTGAGGATTGATAAATTCCTGTGCGACAGGCTGGAGAATGCTTCAAGGACCCGTATTCAGAATGCTGCGAATGCAGGGAATATACTGGTAAATAATAATATTGTTAAACCAAGCTATAAGATTAAACCCGGAGATATTGTACAGGTTGTATTGCCTACTCCGCCAAGAGAAATTGAACTTATCGCTGAAGACATCCCCCTTAATATTGTTTATGAAGATGATGATGTTCTGGTAGTAAACAAGGAGCCGGGTATGGTAGTGCATCCCGCCTATGGCAACTATACAGGAACCCTTGTCAATGCACTGATGTGGCATTTCAGGGATTTGCCACTTTTCAATACCGGTGAAAGCAGGCCTGGCCTGGTGCACCGGCTCGATAAAAACACTTCGGGGATCCTCGTTGTTGCCAAGAATGAATATGCTCTTAACAGACTTTCAAAGCAGTTTTATGACAGGACTACTGACCGGAGATATAACGCCCTGGTATGGGGAGTTCCTGATCCCTCTGAAGGAACTATTACAGGAAATGTAGGAAGGAATATAAGGGACAGAAAGATTATGCAGGTTTTTCATGACGGCACTGAAGGAAAGACCGCAATAACTCATTATAAAGTACTTGAGGATTTTGGATATATATCACTAATAGAATGCAAACTAGAAACCGGAAGGACTCATCAGATCCGGGTTCATTTAAGTCATATCAAACACCCTTTATTTAATGATGAAGAATATGGAGGGAATAAGATACTTAAAGGCACTACATTCACAAAATATCAGCAGTTCATCAAAAATTGCTTTAATATACTTCCACGCCATGCTTTGCACGCCAAAACACTGTCATTCGATCATCCTGTGACCGGGAAAAGACTTACTTTCGATTCAGGTCTTCCTGATGATATGTTACAGGTAATTGAAAAATGGAGGAAATATACCTCCGGAAGGGATGCAGATATATAATCAGAATGTAAGTCTGTCAGGTTGATCTATTTTGGATTTTGCACTATTATAGCTTTTGATATTACCAGCTGCCGCCGGCTCCCCCACCTCCGAAGCTTCCGCCACCAAATCCACCGAAGCCTCCGCCGCCGCCGCCGCCACCTGAAAATCCGCCCCAGCTGCCGCTTGAACCCCTTCCTGAATTCATCATTCCCATAAGCATCCAGAAAGGTAATCCTCCTGTACTTATATGTTTGTTGTTAGATCCGCCTGACCCCCTTGAAATCATTGATATAATGACAAATACAATGATTATAATAAAGCCTATAGGAATATGTTTATCTATATTCTTCTTTGCTCTCTGGCCATATTCTGCGGCGGTGAACTCTCCCCTGGCCAACGATATTATAGTATTTGTTGCATTGTCCAGACCTTCATAATAATTACCGTTCCTGAATGCAGGCAGAATCTCACGATCGACTATTTCACTGCAGGTAAGATCGGGAATCGCTCCTTCAAGTCCATACCCAGGGGCAATCTGCACCTGTCCGTTTGAATCGGTGGTTTTTGGCTTAACCAGTATTAATAAACCATTATTCAGACCTTTCTGCCCGATACCCCATTTCTCTGCCAGCTGTTGGGCATAATCGGCTTTATCATATCCTCCGAGTGAAGGCACAATAACAATAGCGATCTGAGTAGAAGTGGAATCATTAAAAGCAACCAGCTTCTGTTCCAGCATATCCTTACTTCATCAGGTTTTAACATCCCTGCAAGATCGTTTACTAATCTTGGAGGAACCGGTCGCTCCGGAATATTCTGACGAATAAATACTAGTCAACTGAGATCACACGAAAATAAAACTGAGAGAGTCAGCAGATACAAGCTTTTTTTTATCATTATCGTTATTCCCGTTTTATTTTATTTTATCAAATGAAATTTCATCAGGTAACTCATTTACATCATCTTCCTTGTGAGGAAAGTGAATCTTAAGATGCTCCCCGGCAAGTAAAATACCTTCTGAAAGACCCTCGGTGAATTTACCCTCTTTGAAATTTTTCTTTAGCAAGCTCACTTATATCATCCCAAAACCTGCATGAACCTTAGCGTTTATTCCTGCATCACCAATAATAGCGAACTTTCTGTCCTTCACTGCAAGATAAAACAGGACACCATTCCGTTCAGCAGTTTTATGCATCCCCAGTTTTTTAAACAGCCAGGCCGCCCTGTCGAGGACATCGCCTTTAAGTGTAAGTTTCGATGTGCACCCTGATTTCACCTGAAGTTTCCAACTCAGCCTCCTTGACAGATGCGAGAATCCGAGCCTGTTGTTCTTTAGTAAAGAACGATGAAGCTTTCATGTATTTATATGTTAATTAAATTTAGAATTTAACTTCCGGAGCCTTCTCAGCACCTTTTTCAGCCTCAAAATATGGCTTAATCTGGAATGAAAACATCCCTGCAATAAAGTTCTGCGGAAATCTTCTTATATAAGTATTATATGTCAGGGCAATTTCATTGAACTTTTTTCCTTTCGACCGAAATTCTGTTTTCTGTTCCTTCAAGCTCTACCTGCAGATCCCTGAAATTCTGCGTAGCCTTAAGCTCGAGGATATTGTTCAACAACAACCATTAATCTCGACAATGCGGAAGATAACTGTCCCTGAGCCTGCTGGAACTGTTGCATGTTGGCGGCAGTCATTTTGGTAGGATCGATAGTTACTGAAGTAGCTTTCGATCTGGCTTCAATAACTTGGGTAAGCGTTGTTTGCTCAAAATTGGCGGCTCCCTTTGACAGTATTGACAAAATTTGGAATAAGGTCAGACCTTCTCTGATAAGCTGTCTGAACATTGCCCCACTGGCTGGTGACAGACTCCTGCATGGTAACCATACCATTGTACGCTTTTGTCCCCCATAAAACTACGGATAAAACTATAAGCGCAAAAAAAGCAACCACTATTATCGAAATAAGACAACCTTTTTTCATTTTTTTTATTTTTAAAGTTTATAACAAAGTTAATATATCATGCTGATAATTCAATGTTTTGTAGATAACTAATAGAATTTAATGTGAAAGTATATTGAGTCTGATCAGAGCCCGGAAAATAATTCTGCCCATAAAACCGAATACATAAAGATATGATATCTGATCTGTCAGAGGGAACCTTTCTGACTGAAAACAGCCCATTTTATGCGATCTCGCGGGTTAATGGTTCTCATTAAGAGAATATCAGTAATATTCTATAAATTTGAGATAAAAAAATTGAACAGAATATGAAGACTATTGCAATAGCTGCCGGAGGAGATTCCTCTGAGTATGAGATATCTGTAAAAAGCGCTGAAGAGGTAGCTAGATTATTACCAGGCAGATATATCCGTTTATGTTATCATAATACGGGGAACCAACTGGTACTGGGAAGACCAGAAGGGTCGTTATCATAATATTGATAAGAACAATTTTAGCCTGAATATGACGGAGAAAGGATAAAATTCGATGGAGTCTTCATTGCGATTCATGGCACACCCGGAGAGAATGGTTTACTCCAGGGATATCTTGATATGATGGGTCTGCCATATACAAGCTGCAGTTCGTTCTGTTCTGCCCTGACATTCAATAAACAGGCATGCAAACTATTTCTTAAAGAATACGGGATTGCAATGGCAAATGCAATTCTGATCAGAAAAGGTGACAAAATTGACCCGGAAAATATAATAAAACAGGCAGGCATGCCCTGTTTCGTTAAACCAAATGACAGCGGGTCAAGTTTCGGAGTTACCAAAGTAAAGATGAAAGAGGAGTTATTGCCGGCAATTAAAGAGGCTTTTAAGGAGAGCAATGAAGTCCTGATCGAAGAATTCATGGATGGCAGGGAAGTGGCATGTGGTGTTGTTAAAACAAAAAACAAAGTCATTGTTCTTCCCTGTTACAGAAATTATAAGTAAAAATGAATTTTTCGATTATGAGGCAAAATACACTCCCGGGTTTTCTGATGAGGTTACACCTGCTGAAATGCCTGCTGCCATAACAGATGAAATACAAAGGATCAGTTCGCATGTTTATGAGCTTCTTGGATGTAATGGAATTGTCAGGGTCGACTTTATAGTTATAGAAGGAAACACCATGGTTCCTTGAAATTAATACTGTGCCCGGTATGACAAAAGAAAGTCTGGTTCCAAAACAGGCAGCAGCAGCAGGAATATCACTTGAAGAATTGTACTCAATGGCAGTTGAAAACATGTTTGAGTAAAAGCTCAAAACATAATGGGTCAGATGTCCAATGATCTTTTAAAAACAGAAATTCCTTAAGGTTTATTCTTAAATGTCGATGTGCCTATTTTTCTTCAGCCATTTTCAGAGCGGCTGTAGTTGTATAGTATTTTGTAATCATCCCTGCCACTTCCCAGTCAGGCAATTTACCGGCATTCAGATATTCAAGAAATTTAGCCGTAACCTGTCCGAAATGTTCTTCATGCCCAATCCTGTATTTACCCGGTACAACTATTTTAAGAGCATTGCTTTTAATTGTCTCTACCTGAAGACTATCATAAGGCAGTGTTTTAAAAACTTCTTTAAGTACGGTTGTGAAGTTTTCTAGTGTTGATCCCTTAATATTCTCGATATATAATGTAGGCATAAATTCTTCCTCAGCACCCTGCTTAATCACCAGGTCACAATTTGTTCCATGCATTACTGAGTAGTGAGTATCGCCTCCTCCCGGAGGAGCCTGGTATTTCCATTCGACAGATACTTTTGCAAAGACTCCTTTTATCTTATAAACCATCTCACCATTTGCAAAAACATACAACTTTCCGTCCTTAACATCTTTCTGAAGATAATCAGGGAAATCATCTAAGCCGGTGACTCCCTTAAATTCTTCTTTTGAAATGACGGTAGGCCATCTTTTTGCATTTAACATCGAGATATCGGAAGGTTTCAAAATTTGCTCAGGGAAACATTCCCATTGAATGAGGTCAACCAGGTGTGTTGTCACATCAACAATACCTTCACCCTGCTGCTGAACATCAAAATACCATGCAGGGCGAAGAAGAGGGATTCCGGAAACCGTCTTGGAGAAATGATGTACACTTACTTTGGTAACGGCCGGTTCTTCTTTGCTACCAGTGGTCAAAACACCGAAAACCCTGTTATTTTGTGACAGAAGTTTCTGAAGAATTGTGGTTACCTCATATCTCTCTGTCATTATATCATATAAAAGAACTCCCTTCTCTTTTGCAACTGCAAAGGCATTTTCCAGGGCGTTAAAATCTTCAGGCCTGATTATCATAGGCTTATCTGCCAAAACGTTCATTCCGACATCGATCGATTTTACAATATATTCTGCTTTTTTCCTGTTATTTCCTGACAGAACCACAACATTTCCTGCTTTTTCAGCAAGCATCTTTTCAAAAAAATCGGGACCTGTGTACACTATTTCATTCCAGGAGGTCGGATTCTCAGGTCTGCTGTTGTATGCTTTAATCCTGTCGAGATGCTCCAGGACATCAGGTCCATTCGGAGCATAAACATGTACATCGGGAGATACCTGGCTGTACATAATTTTCTGGACCAGTGCAGCATGAAAATGACCAGGGTCTAATGTTATCAGTTTTACCTGGTAGTTCTTTTCCATTGAAGCATCGCCTTTGACTACCTGTTTTTTGGAATCACCTGTTTTACAAGAGCCTAAAACTAATATAAAAAGAGCAAGGAACAAGAAGATCTTTTTCATTATCGGGTTATTTTATTTTAGTGTCTCCTGTCTGTACAGATCGATCGGATCGCATGTACAAACAAGATTACGATCTCCATAACCATCGTCGATACGCCCTACGGCTGGCCAGAATTTATTCTCTGCTATCCATTTAAGCGGAAATGCAGCCTTCTGCCGGTCATAAGGATGAGTCCATTCATTTGCAATGACAACCAGAACCGTGTGCGGTGAATTATGAAGGACGTTGTCTTCTTTATCAGCTTTCCCGCTTTTTATCTCCTCTATCTCATTCCATATTGATTTCATGGCGCTTATAAACTTATCAAGTTCCTGAAGTGATTCTGATTCAGTAGGTTCCACCATAAGCGTACCATGAACCGGAAATGAAAGTGTGGGTGCATGGAATCCATAATCCATCAGCCTCTTGGCAATATCTGCTTCAGTTATACCTGCTTCTGTTTTAAAGTTCCTGCAATCGAGTATCATCTCATGTGCTACAAACCCTTCCGTTCCGGTATAAAGAGTTTTGTACCATCCCTTTAATGATGCAGCAATATAATTAGCATTTAGTATTGCATATTTTGTCGCCTGGGTAAGGCCGTATGAACCCATCATCATCACATAGGCATGAGAAATGGTCAATATATGAACGCTTCCGAAAGGAGCTCCTGCCACTGCCGTTACACCGTGTGATCCTCCGGTTTTTACAAAATGATGAGTAGGAAGGAATTCAGCAAGTTTCCTGTTCACGAGCATGGTCCCATTCCGGGACCGCCACCGCCATGAGGTATAGCAAAAGTCTTATGAAGGTTCAGGTGACATATATCTGCGCCAATATGTCCGGGGTTTGTAAGCCCGACCTGGGCATTCATATTTGCTCCATCCATATATACAAGTCCTTTGTTTTCATGGATAATATCAGTCATTTCTTTAACTGCAGCTTCAAACACTCCATGTGTGGAAGGATAGGTGATCATAAAACCTGCAAGATCATCCTTATGCTCTTCAGCTTTTTTCTTCAGGTCATCAACACTTATATTTCCTTTATCATCGCATTCCACAACAACTATCTGCATACCTGCCATTAGCGGCACTCGCCGGATTGGTCCCGTGTGCTGAAGAGGGAATCAGAACAACATTCCTGTGTTCCTCTCCCCTGGATGAATGGTATTCCCGAATTATCATTAATCCGGTATATTCACCGGCTGCTCCTGAGTTAGGCTGAAATGAGATTGCTGAAAAACCTGTAATTTCTTTAAGCGCCTCTCCTAATTCATTCATTACCTGATAATAGCCCTCAGCCTGATCTGCAGGAACAAAAGGATGAATATTTCCAAATTCAGGCCAGCTCATTGCAAACATTGAACTTGCAGGGTTAAGCTTCATTGTGCATGATCCCAGAGATATCATGCAATGGGTAAGTGAAAAATCTTTTCTTTCAAGCATCTTTATATACCGCATCATTTCAGTCTCGCTGTGATACCTGTTAAATGTTCCACCTTGAAGGAAAGATGATTTTCTCAGAAACTTCTCTTCAATAATGTCGCATCTGCAATAAGAGGTTATTCTTACTGCCTCTTTACCTGCTGCTTTTACGAAAATATTTGCGATGGTATCTATTTCTTTAATAGTTGTAATTTCATCTGTGCTTATAATAACCGAATTATCATCGGGATAATAGAAATTCATTTCTGCTTCGAGGGCAAGTTTTTTGATGGTATCTATAGAAAATTCATCACCGGCGATTACCTTCATGGTATCGAAGAAAATGGAGTTTACCTGTCTGAAGCCTGATTCCCTTAGATTGAAACTTATAGTACATGCTGAATTATGAATATGTTTTGCAATGTTTCTTAATCCATCCGGACCATGGTACTGTGCGTACATGCCAGACATCGTGGCAAGAAGTGCCTGGGCTGTGCATATATTTGAAGTGGCACGTTCGCGTTTTATATGTTGCTCCCTTGTCTGCAATGCCATCCTTAAAGCTCTGTTCCCCTGTGCATCGATTGAGATACCGATTATTCTTCCGGGCATGCTTCTTTTTAAGTTCATCTTTTGTTGCAAAATATCCGGCATGCGGTCCTCCGAAACTCATCGGCAGACCCAATCTCTGATTTGAACCGACAACAATATCAGCGCCCCACTCCCCGGGAGGTGTTAAAAGAGCGAGGCTCATCAGATCGGCTGCCACTCCTACAAGAACTCCGGATGAATGTGCCATATCTGTAAATGCTTTATAATCCCTTATCTGTCCTGATGCGGCCGGGTACTGAACAAAAGACCCGAAGAATGAATCATTAAAATCAACTGTGGTATACGTTCCTATAACAAGCTCAATACCTAGTGGTTTTGAACGTGTTCTTATAACATCGAGTGTCTGAGGAAAAATATCATCATCAACAAAGAACTTATTGGCACCGGCTTTCACTGAAGCCCTCGAACGTGCATTGAACATCATAATCATAGCCTCAGCAGCTGCAGTTGATTCATCGAGCAATGAGGCATTGGCAATCTGCATCCCGGTGAGTTCAGTTATCATAGTCTGAAAGTTCAGAAGAGCTTCAAGTCGTCCCTGGGAAATTTCAGCCTGGTAAGGAGTATATGAAGTATACCAGGAAGGATTTTCGAGCACATTCCGGATAATGACTGAAAGAGGGGCAACGCCATAATACCCTTGTCCAATGAATGAACGGTACATTTTGTTTTTCTGACCAAGAGCTTTTATATGATTAAGGTACTCAAATTCACTCATCGGTTCGGGAAGACTGAGCGGCCGTTCCAGCATAATTTGTCCGGGAACTGTTTTCTCTATTAACTCATCAAGGGTATTGACACCGATAGTTTTAAGCATCTGTGGCAATTCATTCTCGCGTGGTCCGTTATGTCGGTCGACAAACTTATCTGATAGCATATACTAAATTTTAATTATTTATTATCAATTAATTTACCTCAACCCCAACCTTGCACGGCCGAAGCGATTATGCAAAGGCAAAAGGGATTAAATTGATTTTCTTCGCTCCCCTGGGGCAGGAGTAAAAGAAGAAAATCAATAAAACTATAAGATTAAAAAAAAGAATTCGCATTTAACAGGATTAAAATCATTTTAAATAAGGGTTAGATTTCATTTCCTTTTCTATTGAAGTTTCATTTCCATGACCGGGATAAACTACTGTTGAACCAGGAAGAACAAATAATTTGCTTTTTATGCTTTCAATGAGTGTATCATAATCACCTCCGGGAAGATCTGTTCTGCCAATACTTCCAGAGAAGAGAGCGTCGCCTGTAAATACGCAGCCGTCTGTTTCACTGTAGAATGCAAGACTCCCTGTGGTATGACCCGGTACATCCAGTGCCACAAGTTCAGTTGTACCGAATATTACTTTCTGATTATCTGTTAAAAAACCTGCCGGCTCAGGTGGAGTTTCCATTACAAGACCAAAAAGCATAGCATGCTGGCTGGCATTATTCCGGTTAATTTCATCAAGTTTGCTTGAAAAAGTTCTCAGGCCATATTTTTCGAGCATAAATCTGTTACCAAAAACATGATCAAGATGACAGTGTGTATTCAGAAGCAAAACAGGATTAATATTTTTTTCTTTTATAAAATCCTCAAATACTTTAGATTCCTCTTTATCATAACATCCGCAATCGATAATTGCACAATCACCTGATGTATCCACCAGGATATAAGTATTTACTTCAATCGGAGAAAAAATAAGTTTATAAATTTCCATAATAAGTTATTTACCATTTACAGTTCCTTTAAGCATAGGAACAAAAACAAAGTTACCATGTTCAGAGTATTCATAACTTTCAGGGCTGGTTCTCTCAACAACTGTCATGACCTGGGAATTGGAATCACCAATAGGAACAACCAGCCGTCCTCCTGTCCTGAGCTGATGAAGAAGTGACTCGGGAACTTCAGGGGCGGCAGCTGTAATAATAATTCCATCAAAAGGAGCATATTGCGGTTTACCGTAGTACCCATCACCATAAAAGAAATCGGCAGAATATCCAAGTGTTGTAAAAATTCCCTGGGCTTTCAGGAAAAGGTCTCTGAAACGTTCAATTGTATATACTTTTGCTCCCATTTCCGCAAGAATTGCTGTCTGGTAGCCTGATCCTGTACCTATTTCAAGAATTTTATCTCTCTTTTTTACCTTTAGCAGGGAAGTTTGTACAGCAACTGTATATGGCTGCGATATTGTCTGACCCGAGGTAATCGGGAAAGCTTTGTCGACATATGCATGCACCAGGAATGCAGGATCCATAAACAGATGCCGGGGAACAGTATCCATAGCTCTGAGAACATCTTCATCTGTTATCCCTTTTTTCCTTAGTTCCGCTACAAGCTTTTTCCTTTTACCTTTTGCTTCAAATGCATCTGTCATATGATCATCGGGATCAAAATTAAATTTCCGACAAAAATATAAAAAATGAGGAGAGTAATTGATTGAATTTGCTCTCATTTCTAAAAGAATCAGAGAGTGAAATGAAATTACATATCAGGATTAATTATGCAGTATAAAGGCTATCACAAATAAGCCCGGGGCATTGAGCTCAAATCACTGATCAAGATTAAATTTTGCCAGGCTTTTATATACCGGTCCATTTTGCTGAAGGATACTTTCGTAAAGGATGACTTCATTAACCGGAACTTTTTGTATTTTGGTATTTCGAAATTCTTCTGTTAAAGCCTTAAGTCTCTCACTGTCATTAAGATGTTTTATCCTTCCTATTGTCAGATGAGGATTAAAGGGACGATCTTCAATCTTAATGTCCAGTCCTTTCAGTCCATTCACAATAATTTCATTATCATGAGATAATTTTTCAGACGGTTCTATCCCCGTCCAAATAATTCGCGGATCTCTGAGATTCCTGAAAATTCCGGCTCCTTTAATAATAAATTCAAATTTCCCTGATCCTTTGCATTTTTCATTCAACATTGAAGTGATGGCTTTTATCAATTTCTCTTCTGTATCACCCAGAAAAGCAAGTGTAAGATGGATATTTTCGGGATTTGTCCATTTTATAAGATCCTTACTCAGACCTGATTTAAAGGACGAAATCATTGCAATTAGATTCTCTCCGGCGTCGACTTTCAATGCAATAAAAATACGTTTCATTCTTATAATGCTTTTTGCGGCTTATACTTATAATCTGCCAGCATCAATTTCAAGGATAATTGATTCAATCAGGGCATCTTCACCGTCCGGATCATATTCATCCTTAAGGTTTGTCCCGAAAATACGGGCAATTCCCTGCCAGAACGCTGCCGAAACTTTCCCCCGGTAATCTTTTATAAGTGAGTATGAAGTATTCTGTGTTTCCCTGTCAATCAGTTTAATAAGTAAGCGACCCTGGGTTATTGTCATATCACGTATATCTCCTTCATAATCTGCAAAAACGCTCTTTTCAACTTTTTTCAGATAATCTTTCCGCTCTTTTTCACCCTTGATATTTTCCAGTTCCGAGTTGATCTTCGTTAATTTTGTCCTCACGATTAAAGCAAAAGGATAAACTTTCTTCAGATTATATACGAGCCTCTCATATTTACGATAGTCACTTTTCCTTGGGAATTGAGGATGAGCATAAACAGTCACTTCTTTGATTTCAACTTCAGGCAGCACCTCACCGTTTCTTTTTACGTTCTGAAGCAGGTAGGTCCTTCCGGGAACAGAATCACTCTTTAGTTTTAATGAATCTGTCTGTCCCGTTGAAACAAGCGCATAAACGAAGAAAATCAATATAGAAAATGTCAGTCTCACCAATAGATTTTTTGCAAATGTATCAAATTCCGGGCCACAACTTATTATCCTGATAAATGCTTTTGAAACACAGGTAACAACGAAGACAACATATTAGTTTGGAAAGCATTCTTTAAAAAGTAAATTTGCTAAAATTTTTATTATGCCATTTTTAGTGGAAGATCTTGAGGATCAGAAAAAATTCAGGTTATTTCTGACAGTACCCTACGAAAACTTAATTGAGTTTGTGTTCAAATACTTAAAGAAAAAAACAGGCCTGACCGTGCTCTTCTGGGCTTTTTGTCTTCTGTTTCTTTTTATTGCAGTTTTTATAAGAATCAGAATTGCAGGATATTATCCATTAAATAGTATTTTCTTTCATTCTGTCATCGGGTTTATAATATTACCATTAATAATTATCCCGGTTCACGAACTTTTGCATGTTGTACCCTACTTCATTTCAGGAGCAAAAAATATCAGAGTTGGAATGGATCTTAAACAGTACCTGTTTTATGTTACAGCACACAGGTATGTAGCATCTCCGCTACAATTTATAATTGTGGCATTGACTCCGTTTCTTGTCATAAGCTCAGGACTGGCATTGCTGATAATATTTATGCCAGGTCTGTGGAAATGGAGTCTTTCTCTTTTCCTTTTTGTTCATGCTACAATGACAGCAGGCGATTTTGCATTGCTTAATCTATACTATCTCAACAGGGATAAAAAGATCTATACATGGGATGATGCAGATAAGAAAGAGGCCTATTTTTATGAAGAGTTAAGTTGAAGAGTTGAAGAGTTGAAAAGTTGAAGAGTTGAAATTGACTCATAAACTCTTAAACTCTTCAACCCAATAATTTACAGCTCTTCTCTAAAATTTTTCTTTTGCAAGTTTCAGTATATCATCATCTTTAACTACAGGCCTGATCCTGAAAGAATACTCATATTTTTTATCAAGCAGGCGATATTTGGGATGTATTAATGCACCCCATGAGTTATCACCGCCAACGCCCATCTGGCCCAGATCCACGTTCAGGTTAACAAGATCACGTGGTTTGACATCAATAGTATGAGTATTAGCTGTTTTAGCATCTTTCCGGTATTGCGATAATTTACCCGGCGATTCAAAATCATCATGAATATTATTCAGAGCAGCAAAACAGAATAAAGGATCACCGCTTACAAGTATGCCTGTTCCATTGTCGTCTGTAAGAGTAAGCCACCTGGTATCAGTTTTGTAGCCATTTTCCTGAGGCCTGATATAAGGCGTGTACTGATCTGCAACAGTACTTTCATAGAGCCCGACATCAGCTGAAGTCTTTCTGTCAGCATAATTTTCATGAGGCCCTCGTCCAAACCATTTAAGATTGGTAAAATCGCCGATAAGCTGCAACTGCATTCCCATCCTTGGAATTTCTGGAATATTATCAGATAATTTAGAGAATAGATTTTTTACCACCACATCAGCCGATCCGTATATTGTGTATGTTGTTGCATACCCTCCTATCTTTTTCCCGGTTTCATCCGGAATGTCATAATTAAAAGTGACCAATACCTTTCCTAATTCAGTCTGACTGATATTCGCCTTAATGACATTTGTTCTTTCTCCGGCTTTTTTCCAGACACCAAGCTTTTTATCCATATCATAACCATAGTCATTATCAGTAGGTGGTCTCCAGAAATCTGGTTCCGGACCTTTCTTTAATAGTTCTTTCCCTTTATAATTGAAGGATATCATTCTGCCGGTACCCAAATCAAAAATAATTTTCATATTGACACCGCTGACTTCCAGTTTCTTATCAATGGTTTTTGTCTGGAGAACGGCAAGGTTATCATCTTTGGGTTTAACGGCCTTCCCTTCTTCAGGAAGTTTAAACTGTGCCGTTGCATAAACATGATCTTCAGGAACATAATTCCATGCATCGCTTCGTGAAGCTCTTATATTCAGGAAATACTCAGCTCCCGGAGCCGGATCTATTTTTTTGAGAGGTATATCAGCCAGATTTTCAGTTTTGGGTTTCACATCGGGAAATGAAAGCTTGCCTGATTGAATTACAACATCATCTGAAACAACTTCCCATTCAAAGTTAAATTCAGACAGATTTGTAAAATCGTATTTATTTTTTATTCGGATAATACCTTTGTTCAGGTCAACAGGTTCAAATCCAATATACTGGTAGACTTTATTTACCTCAAACAGACCAGGATGAGGTGTTCTGTCGGGCCAGACAAGTCCATTTATATTGAAGTTCCCGTCGCTGGGTATGCCTTCATCACCATAATCGCCTCCGTATGCCCAGTATTTTTCACCATTTTCATTAGTTTTCAAAAGTCCCTGATCAACCCAGTCCCATATGAATCCACCCTGCAACTTCGGATATTTTTCAATAACATCCCAGTAATCCTGAAGGTTACCTGTAGAGTTACCCATGGCATGAGCATACTCGCACATTATCATTGGTCTGTCATTTTTTGCATCTTTGGCATAAGCTTCAATTTCTTCAATAGTAGCATACATATTGCACCATATGTCAGTGTGCCATTCAGGAGTATTTGTGCTTTTTTCTGCCCTCTCATACTGAACAGGACGTGTGACATCCCTTCCTTTAATCCACCTGTAACCATTCAGAAAATTGTGCCCGTCACCGGCCTCATTGCCCATTGACCATATTATAACTGACGGATGATTCTTATCTCTTTCCACCATTCTTTTCATCCTGTCAAGATGTGCTCCCGCCCATTGCGGCTTGTCGGCCAGAGTGACATCTTTGTCATAGCCCATTCCATGCGATTCAATATCGGCCTCGTCAATAAGATAAAGACCATACTTATCGCACATCTCATACCAGAACTCCTGCTGGGGATAATGGCTGGTCCGCACGGCATTAATATTGTTGCTTTTCATAGTCCTGATATCCTTCAAAACCGTTTCCTCATCAATAACATGCCCGTTTATGTCATTGTGTTCATGCAAATTAACCCCTTTCAAACGTATTGCAACGCCATTAACACGAAGTTGAGAATTAATAATTTCCACTTTCCGGAATCCGACTTTTGTACTCACAGATTCATCGTATTGCCGTTTTTGTCTTTAAGAGTAATGACAAGTGAATAGAGATTAGGCTTTTCAGCTGACCATTTTTTCACATCCTGAATTTTCTTACTAAAATTGACAGATGCGTTATCACCCGATAATTTAACATCTTTAGATTCGGTGAAAAGTTTTTTTGTACCGTCAAACAGTGATGCATCTGCTACGAAATCATCATCCGTCTGCGCCAGCGCTTTTCAGAGAAACATCAAGTTTCAGAAGACCATCATTATAATTTTTGTCGAGATCGCAACAGCAAAAAAATCCCTTATATATGTTTTCGGGCGAGCATGAAGAAAAACCGTCCTTTGAATACCACTCAGCCTCCAGAAATCCTGGTCTTCCAGGTAACTGCCATCGCTCCACCTGTAAACTTCCACTGCAAGAGAATTTTTCCCTTTTCTGATATATTTTGTAATATTAAATTCAGCAGGCATTTTACTGTCCTGGCTGTAACCGAACATCTTATCGTTTACCCAAACATAAAAAGCCGAGCTTACAGCTCCGAACTGCAGAAATATCTCTTTATTTTTCCAGTCTGACGGAAGAGTGAAATTTCTTTTATACGATCCGACCGGATTCCAGTCGTGCGGATGGCCGGTGGATCTTTTTATAAGGTGTAACCCTTCGTGCCATGGGGGTGGAAGATATCTTCATATGCCCAAAAAGGATAAACTATATTTGCATAAATAGGAACATCATATCCTTTCATCTGCCAGTTTGAAGGAACCTCAATCTCTTTCCAGTCACGGTATCATAATCATCTTTAAAAAACCAGAAGGGCCTCTCTTCGGGTGTTTTGGACCATTTGAATTTCCACATACCGTCAAGGGATTTATAGTTCGGGGAATTTGCTTTTATTGCCTCAAGAGCACTCTTTTCATCAGGATAACTGATAAGAGAAGCATGGGGAACTTCCCTGTTTATATTAAACACTTCAGAATTTTCCCAGTCACGTAGCTCTTTTTCTTTAAATGGAACTCCTTCGTACTTGCTGAGCTTTTTACATGCTGAAAGCGAAACGACAATCATAAGGATGTAAAATGAAATTCTCTTCATAACATCTTAATTTAACTGATATAAAGTTAATAAAAATTGTATTTGTGCAAAATTTCAAATCATTCTGCCGGATAGAAATCATAAACAAATTTAATCAGACAATTCCTTAATGTTAATGGTTGAAATATCGTCAGGAGTATTAATGTTTGTAAAAGCACTTCTGCTTTTTTCAGATCCTTCAATTTGCATATAGCACACGTCGGCCATACTGAAAAAACTCCCTGATAGAATAGCTTATATCCCTTAAGATAATCCTCGAGAATACCGATAATAGTATTTATAGATTCCATGAAGAGGTTCAATATATTGTTCAATTTGCGGAATAATGATATCCCAATTATTGCATTGTAAAAATCGATCTGCCTGATAATAATTTCCCTGTCAAGCAGTGGCATATCCCCCGCAAAAACAAAAACTGCCTCGTTTTCAGATTCTTTCATAGCAGAATGTATACCACCAAGCGGGCCTTCGTTCAAAATTTTATCGACAATAATTTTATTGTCACCGTACTCATTAAATTTTTCCGGCGTATTTGTAACAATGATCATCTCATCAAAAATATCATTGATTGTTTCAATAATTCTTGAAATAATAGTCTTCCCGTCAATGACAATATTTGCTTTTATTATCCCATCAAATCGCTTACCTGCGCCACCAGCCAGTATAACCCCTGTAATATTTTGAGCCATCAGAAAATTCTTTTATTACTATTAAGATAATGTTAATACACTTTTCTTAAATCAGGTAGCTAAAAGTTGAGGAAGACATTTATAATTCAAGTAATTTCATTTGTACATCTACAGTCTTTTTTGTAAATTGTAAGGCTGACATTTATACCTTGACAAATGTAAAAAATTAATTGAGTTCTGAATCTATCTGACGATTAACACAAAATAACATGACTATTATGGATAAAAAAATCACAACACTTTATGCTGACTACAAGCAAGGACAAACAAACCGGCGTGAATTTGTAAGAAAACTTGCTATAGTCAGCAGGCGGTTCGGCTGCGGTAATGGCGCTGATTCCTGTCCTGGAAGACAACAGCTTGAAAACGTCAGGAAAATCAGGATGATACCGGACTTATTTCGGAATTTATTAAATATCCGGGTGAGACAGGAGATATAAGAGCATTTCTCTCACACCCGAAGGAAGGCAGTAAATTTCCGGCAGTGATCGTAATTCATGAGATATGGGGGCTGAATCCGCATATTCTCGATGTCACAAAAAGATTTGCAAAAGAAGGTTTTCTGACAATGGCTCCCGATGCTCTGTCTCCAGTTGGGGAACACTCCTGAAAACGATCAGGAAAAAGCCATGACGATGATTCGTGGACTGGACCAGGGAAAAACGGTCAAAAATTTTGTGGCGGCCGTAAAATTTCTGAAGACAAATCCCCTTTCGACGGGGAAAGTCGGATGTACAGGATTTTGCTGGGGAGGAGGAATGACAAACCAGGTGGCAGTCAATTCTCCTGATCTTGATGCTGCAGTTCCTTATTATGGCATGCAACCTTCCGCAGATGATGTAGCCAGAATAAAAGCGCCCATTATGGCACATTATGCTGGAAATGATCATATAAATGCTGGAATTCCGGCTTTTGAAGAGGCATTGAAAAATATAAAAAAGAATATCAGATATTTATTTATGAGGGAGCCGGCCATGCATTTAATAACGATTCCAATCCTGAACGCTATAATGAGAAGGCTGCAAAACTTGCATGGTCAAGAACGATAGCATTCTTTAAGGAAAAACTGAAATAAAACTAAATACTAACCTTTCCGTCTAATTTCAACGAGGATACTGTATCGGATTGTGATCCGGACCGCCAGCAATGCAGTTTCTAAAACTGAATGTTTTGAGCTTTCTATCCATTCTAAGGAACACTAAGAAACTGAATTATCTATCGTATTTGCCATGTTTCACCAAGGACTTTTCAATAGCTTCCGGGGGATTAGGATATATAGTCATCTCTGGTTTTTCCATACTGCAGTACCTCAACAAACGGCCGGCAATGGTTAAAAAAATATTTATATCCTTGCAAAGATAGTTAAACCCATTTCCCGTCCAGGAGTTAAAATGAACCGTTTTTTGGACATTCGCCGTTACACATTGACCAGACTTCACATTCTATGCAATATTTCGGAAGTGCTTAATGATTTACCACTTCCAAAATGTTTTCTGCTTTTCGCTGTCAAGAAACTGTGCCAGATGGAATGACCATAATATTTCCAAGATAATGTTCTTTCATTTACATAATGATCGCAGGAATAAAAATCATCCATTGTACTCAACTACATGGGCACCCACCGCAGTTTTTTTTAAAAATACATAATGTATGCTCCTGATTAAAAGCAGTCCTGGCAGCCTCTTCAAAATATCTGGATTTTAATTTCCCCAATATCCTTTTCAACCCATTCATCAAAAATTTCACTCAGGAAATGTCCGAATTCTTCCGAAGGGAACTCGATCGCTGCTGACTCCGGTCGCAGACCGGGTCAGGTTCCACAAGAGGAAGAAAAGTAATATATTTTGCGCCCATCTGCTTAAAATAGTCGTAGATAACAAGCGGATATTTGACATTTTCAGCATTTACTACACAAAGTATCTCGGGAAATACTCGATCGTTTCATTAAAAAGTCTGATAGCCCCTGTTAACCTGGACCAGTATTATTATTTTCTTTTGTCCGGCGGTAAATGTTATGAAGTTCGGCCGGCCCGTCAATACTTATGCCGACCAAAAACTTTGCATCTGTAAAAAACTGGAACGATTCTTCGTCAATAAGTGTTCCATTTGTCTGGATTCCATTAATAACTACTTCGCCATCCGGCTTATAAGCCTCCTCATACCTTACCACTTTCCTGTAAAAGTCAATACCTGCAATTAATGGTTCACCACCGTGCCATGAAAAGCTTATGGTGTTTTCAGTTGATGCCTGAATAAGCTGTATAATATATTTTTCAATAGACCGTCAGGCATAAGAAAATGATTCTGTCGACTTATACTAAGTATCTTCTTTTCTGAATAATAACAGTATCTGCAATTAAGATTACAGTAATGCCCTACAGGTTTGGCAAATATCTGAAAATCACCTCTAGGCTGTTCCATTAATTATTAAATGGTTTATTTACTTCCTTTTTCATTACAACTTCGTAAAACTTTGTTTAAAACTTTGAGAGGCTTTGAGTTTAAACTTTTTTGCTGAGAAGGAACACAAATGAAAAAAATAAAATATTCTATTGATCCCAGGGTAATAATATTCTCTTTCCCTTTTTCAGGAATGTTCATTCTTATACGCCATTCAACGGGAAAAATAGTTATTCACCCTTTTGCCTAGACTATATTTATGAATCCGAGGCTGACACCCTTATAGGTTACAATATTCCAGTCTGCTTCTGCATTAGTAGTGGGCGATCGGCTCATCAACGAAAGAGCTGTTCGAAAAGATTGAGTTCGTTTTCTAGGGCAAAGCATTGGCGGGTTTTTAGCCGGCAGCGTGTATAATGCCAGTTCATGAGAAGGCAGATAACTATTGTTTTTAACAACAAATATTTTTTTGTACCGGCTTTCACAATTGTAAGGTTTCCTGAAAATATACAGGTAATCATGAATAGTTAAAAGTTCATCTCCGAGTTCATAAATAATTCTTCACAAAAATCAGTCCATTTCTCTGCAATCAGAAAATCATTTTTACCCGGTTTAAAGTCAAACTATTCCCTTGCTTTTCATATCAGACTGTTCCTGTTTGCCTGTTTTCCTGATAGCTGTGATGAAGAATCCCTCCCCTTTCAATTACTATATGGATAAAAGCCATAGCCAAAAATACCCTCATAGTCAATTTCGACAATTCCATTAAAATCCAGCAAGAACTATCCGGATGCATTCTGCCTCTTTTTTCCCGTTCATCCTCCATACGTTTTCTTCATTTTCACCGCTATTAAAAGTGCAGGTGCTGTACCAACCAATATTCCATTTTCCTTCAACGCCGGCGAGACATCCATAAGAATTCTCTTCTGCCTTTCTTCGCAATGAACGGCATTGGCGTCGGGAACTCATTCATTCAGAGCATTTTCACCCCTGAATGTCCCCTTCGCCTGAACAGGGGGCATCGACCGATTATTATATCAAAATACCCCTGATAATCTGCCAAATACTGCAGGATCGTTCTAAAAAAAAAAAAAAAAAGAAAAAATTTTGAAAACTTTTCTGAGCAAGAATTACAGCTCTTGCTCTTATTCGTCTCGTTAGCGACCAATAAATTATCGGAGCCAGGAGGGTCTAGAGAGATGAGTGCTTTTCCCGCCGGGTGCGGCACAAAGATCGAGTACTTTCTCAAATTTTCCTGAAGGAACCGAAGTTTGCTTTATTACCTGTTCCAAAAACATACCTGAGGCCTCCTGAGGATAAGGTATCTGAATGGAAAAGAGGGATCAAGGTGTATGATCTCTGGCTTTTGAGATAATATCCGTTATTGCACCACGAAACAGGCTGTGAGGATAACGGCTTTTTGTTCCACTTTGCCGGATTTATCCTTACAGTTACTGGAGATGGCTCTTTCAATGCTTTAAGGAGAGCATCTGCTTCAATATATTTTTGAGTCTCGTATCCTTATTAATAAATCCTTCAGGGGGAATAAAATACTGTCTTTAAAATTATCAAAATTATCAGTTACACTGAACAGATACAAAATACCACAGCGTATCCCTATTTTTTCCTTCTTATTTTGGGTATTACCCGGTTTTTTTATACTTTGGAAAAGAAAAATATAACAGGAAACTTGAGAGGAATAATGAACAAACCCTTTAATATTCAAAAAGAGACAATTGCCTTAGAAAGGTTTTATAGTATGATTTAAAACCTTTTATTCCACCGGGTTTAATGGAGAAGATAACAGGCGAATACAGAAAATAAGAAGGAAAGAATCGGGATACGCTGTGGTTGTTTGTATCTGTTCAGTGTAACTGATAATTTTGATAATTTTAAAGACATATTATGTTCCCTGAAGGATTTATTAATAGGATTCAGACTCAAAAATATATTGAAGCAGATGCTCTCCTTAAAGCATTGAAAGAGCCATCTCCCGTAAGTATAAGGATAAATCCGGCAAAGTGGAACAAAAAGCCGTTATCCTCAGAGCCTGTTCCGTGGTGCAATAACGGATATTATCTCAAAAGCCGGCCATCGTACACATTGATCCTCTTTTCCATTCTGGATGTTATTATCCTCAGGAGGCCTCAGGTATGTTTTTGGAACAGGTAATAAAGCAAACTTCGGTTCTTCAGGAAAATTCAAGAGTGCTCGATCTTTGTGCCGCACCCGGCGGGAAAAGCACTCATCTCTCTGACATTATTGGTCCCGATAATTTATTGGTCGCTAACGAGACGATAAGAGCAAGAGCTGTAATTCTTGCTGAAACGGTTACAAAATGGGGTTCAGGAAATATCCTGATAATACAGAACGATCCTGCAGTATTTGGCAGATTATCGGGGTATTTTGATATAATAATGGTCGATGCCCCCTGTTCAGGCGAGGGGATGTTCAGGGGTGAAAATGCTCTGAATGAATGGTCCGTCGCCAATGCCGTTCATTGCGAAGAAAGGCAGAAGAGAATTCTTATGGATGTCTGGCCGGCGTTGAAGGAAAATGGAATATTGGTTTACAGCACCTGCACTTTTAATAGCGGTGAAAATGAAGAAAACATAAAATGGTTAATCGGGAAAGAAGAGGCAGAATGCATCCGGATAGATATTTCGGATTTTAATGGAATTGTCGAAATTGACTATGAGGGTATTTTTGGCTATGGCTTTTATCCATATAGATTGAAAGGGGAGGGATTCTTCATCACAGCTATCAGGAAAACAGGCAAACAGGAACAGTCTAAAGTGAAAAGCAAGGGGATAGCTGGACTTTAAACCGGGTAAAAATGATTTTCTGATTGCAGAGAAATGGACTGATTTTTGTGAAGAGAGACTTTTCAGAACCGGAGATGAACTTTTAACTATTCCTTGTTCTGTTGATGATTACCTGTATATTTTCAGGAACCTTACGATTGTGAAAGCCGGTACAAAAATATTTGTTGTTAAAAACAATAGTTATCTGCCTTCTCATGAACTGGCATTATCACGCTGGCTAAAAACCAGTGCTTTCCCTAGAAACGAACTCAATCTTGCCGACGCTCTTTCGTTGATGAGGCGTGATAATTTCATGCTTCCTGATGCAGAAGCAGGCTGGAATATTGTAACCTATAAGGGTGTCAGCCTCGGATTCATAAATAATATAGGCAAAAGGGTGAATAACTATTTTCCCGTTGAATGGCGTATAAGAATGAACATTCCTGAAAAAGGGAAAGAGAATATTATTACCTGGGATCAATAAATATTTTATTTTTTTCATTTGTGTTCCTTCTCAGCAAAAAAGTTTAAACTCAAAGCCTCTCAAAGTTTTAAACAAAGTTTTACGAAGTTGTAATGAAAAAGGAAGTAAATAAACCATTTAATAATTAATGGAACAGCCTAGAGGTGATTTTCAGATATTTGCCAAACCTGTAGGGCCATTATGTAATCTTAATTGCAGGTACTGTTATTATTAGGAAAGAAGAATCTGTATAAGTCGACAGATCATTTTCTTATGACAGACCGGCTCCTTGAAGAGTATATTAAACAGCTTATTCAGGCATCAACTGAAAACACAATAAATTTTTCATGGCATGGGGGTGAACCTTTGATGGCAGGTATTGACTTTTACAGAAAAGTGCTAAGGTATCAGGATGTTTATAAACCCGATGGCAAAATGATACTCAATGGCATCCAGACAAATGGAACACTTATTGATGAAGATTGGTCTCAGTTTTTTGCAGAGCAGGGTTTTCTGGTTGGCATTAGTATTGACGGTCCTGCCTATCTTCATAACTTGTACCGGCGGACAAAAGGAAATAAAAATACCTGGTCGCAGGTAAACAGGGCCTTTAGACTTTTAATGAAACATTCAGTAATTCCCGAGATACTATGCGTAGTAAATTCTGCAAATGTCAGATATCCCCTTATAATATATGATTTATTTAAGCGGATGGGGGCAAACTATATTACTTTTCTCCCTCTTGTGGAACCTGACCCCGGCTCTGCGACCGGAGTAAGCAGCGATTCTGTTCCTTCTGAAGAGTTCGGACATTTCCTTAGTGAAATCTTTGATGTATGGATTGAAATGGATATTGGGAAAATTAAAATTCAGATTTTTGAAGAGGCTGCGAGGACTGCTTTTAATCAGGATCATACATTATGTATTTTCAAAAAAAGCTGCGGGGGTGTCCCTGTAGTCGAGCACAATGGTGATTTTTATTCATGCGATCATTATCTAGATGAAAGCCACATGATTGGGAATATAATGGATAATTCCATCTCCCGGTATCTTAATTGTGAAAAGCAGAAAACATTTGGAATGGCTAAATTATTAAGCCTCCCTGAATATTGCATAAAATGTGAGGTCAGGTCAATGTGTAACGGGGAATGTCCAAAGAACAGGTTCATATTATCTCCTGACGGCGAATACGGTTTGAACTACCTGTGCAGTGGATATAAATATTTTTTCAACCATTGCCGGCCATTCGTTGAGGCTATAGCTGAAGTATGGAAAAACCAGGGAGACTTTTTATCCCAATCCCCCGGAAACTATTGAAAAGTCCTTTGTGAACCCTGGCAAACACGATAGATATCAGGCTCTTAGTGCTCCTTTGTGGTAAAAGCCAAAACATTGAAACTTAGAACTGCACTGCCGGCAGTCAGGGGATCACAATCCCGAATACCAGGGATTACACGATGTAATTCAGACGGAAAGCGTTAGTATTTGTAGTTTCTATTTTAGTTTTTCTTTAAAGAATGCTATTGTTCTTGACCAGGCTAGTTTTGCAGCCTTTTCGTTGTACCTGTCAGGATTGGAATCATTATTAAATGCATGGCCTGCACCTTCATATATAAATATCTGATAATCCTTGTGGTATTTCTTCAATGCTTCTTCAAATGCAGGGATACCCTCGTCGATTCTGGGGTCATTTGCGCCATAGTGAGCCATTATCGGTGCTTTTATCCTGGCTACATCATCTGCAGCCGGTTGCATACCGTAATAAGGTACGGCTGCATTAAGGTCTGGTGAATTAACGGCTACCTGGTTTGTCATTCCTCCTCCCCAGCAAAATCCCGTACATCCGACTTTCCCGTTTGAAAGTGGATTTGTTTTCAGAAATTTCACGGCAGCTACAAAATTTTTGACAGTCTTTCCCTGGTCTAGTCCGCGGATCAGCGTCATGGCTTTTTCCTGATCATTTTCCGGTGTATTTCCCACTGGAGACAGAGCATCAGGAGCCATAGCCAGGAAACCTTCTTTTGCGAATCTTCTTGTAACATCAAGAATGTGTGGATTTAGCCCCCATATCTCATGAATTACAATCACCGCCGGAAATTTTTTACCTTCCCTGGGGTGTGAAAGATAGGCTCTTACATCTCCTGTCTCACCAGGATATTTAATAAATTCCGAAATAAGTTCAGGATCATCCTGATTACTTCCTGACGTTTTTAAACTGTTGTCTTCCAAAACAGGAATCAGCGCCATTGCAGCAGCTGTACTGCCTGCTGCTATAGCAAGTTTTCTTACAAATTCACGCCTGTTCGTTTTTCCTTGCTTGTAGTCAGCATAAAGAGTTGTGATTTTTTTATCCATAATCGTCAGATTAATATGTGTTTATTGACAGATAGATTCAGAACTCAATTAATTTTTTACATTTGTCAGAAGTAAAAATGTCAGATTTTCAATTTACAAAAAAGGCTGTAGATGTACAAATAAAATTACTTAAGGAATTATAAACTGTCATGATCCAGCCGGAACTTTTAGCTAACCTGACTTTAAGAACAAGAATATTAGCATTATTTTAAATAGTAATAAAAGAATTTTCTGATGGTTAAAAAAATCACCGGGGTTATTCTGGCAGGTGGCTCAAATAAGCGATTAAATGGCATAATAAAAGCAAATATTCTTATTCGCGGCAGGACAATTATTTCAAGAATAATTGAAACACTCGGTGATATTTTTGAGGAGGTGGTAATTGTTACAAATACACCGGATAAATTTCATCAGTACAGTGACAATAAAATTATTGTTGATAAAATTTTGAACAAAGGCCCGCTTGGCGGTATACACTCTGCTATGAAAGAATCTGAAAATGAGGCGCTTTTTGTTGTTGCCGGCGATATGCCACTTCTTGACAGGGAAATTATTACCAGGCAGATCGATTTTTACAATAACAATAAATGCGATATCATTATTCCGCAGATAGATCAATATATTGAACCTCTTCATGGAATCTATAAATGTACTCTTATTAGTATTCTCGAGGATTATCTTAAGAAGGATATAAGCTATTCTATCAGGGGTTTTTTCAGTATGGCTGACGTGTGCTATATGCAAATTGAAGGATCTGAAAAAAGCAGAAGTGCTTTCACGAACATTAATACTCCTGACGATATTTCAACCATTAAAAAACATTGGGGAATTGTCTGATTAAATTTGTTTATGATTTACTATCCGGCAGAATGATTTGAAATATCGCACAAATACATTTTTTATTAACTTTATATCAGTTAAATTAAGATGTTATGAAGAGAATATCATTTTACATCCTTATGATTGTCGTTTCGCTTTCAGCATGTAAAAAGCTCAGCAAATATGAAGGAGTTCCATTTAAAGAAAAAGAACTACGCGACTGGGAAAATTCTGAAGTGTTTAATATAAACAGGGAAGATCCCCATGCTTCTCTTATCAGTTATCCTGATGAAAAGAGTGCTCTTGAGGCAATAAAAGAAAACTCCCCGAACTATAAATCCCTTGACGGTATGTGGAAATTCAAATGGTCCAAAACACCCGGATGAGAGGCCCTTCTGGTTTTTTAAAGATGATTATGATGACCGTGACTGGAAAGAGATTGAGGTTCCTGCAAACTGGCAGATGAAAGGATATGATGTTCCTATTTATGTTAATATAGTTTATCCTTTTTGGGCATAGGAAGATATCTTCCACCCCCATGGCTACCAAAGGGTTACCACCTATAATAAAGATCAAGCCACCGGTTCTCCTATGTGTATAAAAATTCCCTGCTATCCCCACGACTGGAATCCGGTCGGATCGTACAAAAGAAATTTCACTCTTCCGTCAGACTGGAAAAATAAAGAGATATTCCTGCATTTCGGAGCTGTAAGCTCTGCATTTTATGTATGGGTAAACGGTAAGATGGTTGGGTTACAGCCAGGACAGTAAAATGCCTGCTGAATTTAATATTACAAAATATATCAGAAAAGGGAAAAATTCTCTTCAGTGGAAGTTTACAGCTGGGCGATGGCAGTTACCTGGAAGACCAGGACTTTTGGAGGCTGAGTGATATTCAAAGGTCGGTTTATCTTCATGCTCGCCCGAAGACATATATAAGGGATTTCTTTGCTGTTGCAGATCTCGACAAAAATTATAATGATGGTCTTCTGAAACTTGATGTTTCTCTGAGGAGCGCTGGCGAAAACGGAGATGATTTCGTAGCAGATGCATCACTGTTTGACGGTACAAAAAAACTTTTCACTGAATCAAAAGATGATAAAGCTGACGGGTAATAACGCATCCATAAAGTTTGAGTAAGAATAATTCCTGCTAAAAATGGTACGGCTGAAACGCCGAAATCTCTATTTGCTCGTTCATTACTCATAAAGATAGGAACGGCAATATCCGAGGAAAGTGTCAGCTACAAAGGTGGGGTTCCGCAAGGTGGAAATTATTAATTCTCAGGCTTCTATTAATGGACGTTGCAATAAGGATGAAAGGGGACGAACATGCACTCAAACACGATCAGGTAAAGGGGCATGTGATCGATGAAGAAACGATTTTGAAGGATATCAGGACATATGAAAAGCAACAATATTAATGCAGTAGGGACTTTGCCGCCATCCCCAGCAGGAGTTCTGGTATGAAATGTGCGAAAATATGGGCTTTACCTTATTGACGCGGCCAATATTGAATCGCATGGGATGGGCTATGACAAAGATGTGACGCTGGCCGACAAGCCTCAATGGGCTGGCAGATCTTGACAGGATGAAAAGAATGGTGGAAAGGGACAAAAATCATCCGTCAGTTATAAAATGGTCGCTGGGCAATGAAGCCGGTGACGGGCATAATTTCCTGAATGGTTACAGATAGGACAAAAGAAAAGGATAATACACGCCCCGTTCAGTATGAGCGGGCCGGAAAAAGCACAAGACGCCCTAAAAGGCACACGGACATATTGTGCCAGATGTACCCTAAAAATAGAGGAGATTGAAGAATATGCGGAGATGCATAAAAATGACAGACCAATGATAATGTGCGAGTATGCCCATGCAATGGGTAACTCAACAGGTAACCTTCAGGATTACTGGGATGTCATTGAAAAATATCCCAAAGGCAGGACAATA
>CAVVGP010000036.1:0-13935 GCA_963747625.1 uncultured Bacteroidales bacterium
GTCCTGCACTTGATATGACCCCTACTCCACCTTCATTTGCAACCGCGGAAGCTAAACCTGAAAGAGAAATTCCTACCCCCATTCCACCTTGTATAATTGGCACTGCAATTGCAAGGTTCCCAATTCGTAATCCTTTCATTTTGAATTTTTAATATTTTGTCAAAGGTAGACTAAATAACATAGCTGGTGCCGGAAAAGTCATATTTAACATATATTTAGGTTTGAACTTTCGTGGCAAAAAGTCGAAAACCACAAACCCTGCCTACACCTGCAGGCAGGCGCAAAGGGGCGCAAGCGTTAAAGGACCGGCCGTCAAAAAATTAGCCCTTTGGCTGATTTTAGGGAGGGGCCAGATTGAGCGATAGCCCGGGGGGCTATTTTAGCGCCGCGGCCAGATTGCAGGGGTGGCTTTTATGCAAAAGATCGCAAAGAGCTGAAATATAAGATTTTATCTTTGTGCTCTTTGCACATGCTTAGTGTGCTTTGCGGTTAAAAGGAATTTGATATACGCTTCATAAATAAAAGTTTTACCTTTAAGCTGTCAAACTCTGTTAAACATTATGAAAAAGATATTTATTATATCATTATTCATTGTTTCAGCTGTTTCAAATATTTCAGGACAGATTGAAAAAGAGATAAAAGCTGAAATAAAGCATGTCACTGTATTTCCTGACAGAGCACAGATTTATCATGAGACCTCTGTCACAGTACAGCCAGGGAAAAGTACTTTCAAACTTACTGGTCTGTCGCCCTACATTGATGAGCAAAGCATTCAGGTAAAAGGTTATGGTGAATTTACGATCCTTTCGGTAAATCACAGCAATAACTGGCTTCAGAATCTTGAAGACTCACCTGATGTTAACAACATGAGAAGTCAGATTGAATCCCTCAAGGTTAAAGTCGAGGATGAAACAGCCGCAATAAGTATCCTCCATGAAAAAGAGGATTTCCTTGTTGCAAACAGAGCTGTTCTTGTTAAGGAAACAACTTTTAGCCTCGAGCAGTTTAAAAATATGATGGATCTGTATACAAACAATATGGATCAGATCAAAATGACAACATTAAAAAAACAAAGAGTTATTAAGGATTATAATAGACAGATTGTTGCACTTCAGCAACAGCTTTCTGACAGACTGGGTAAACAACAACTGCCTTCCGGAGAGATACAGGTTTCTGTATCATCAGAAAAACAGGTTTCCGGGAAACTGACGTTCAGCTATGTAGTCTCAAAAGCGGGATGGTATCCTTCATATGATATCAGAGTTGATGATATTAAGAATCCGGTGGCAATCTTTTACAAGGCAAATGTTTTCCAAAACTCAGGAGTTGAATGGAAAGATGTTAAACTGAGTTTGTCAAATGCTACTCCCTGGGTTGCAGGGGATATTCCTGTTCTGAATCCATGGTTTGTGGATTTTTATAACTCCTCTCCGGTCATAATCAGAGGTTTATCTTCAGGGGTGAAACGAAGTGAAGCTCCTGAATTGAAAGAGGCAGAACCTGCATTTAAAATGGTGGAGGAAAAAAAGATGGAAGCTGCTCCTGTTTCTGTTCAGAAGCAGGTTGGAGAAACAACAATAACTTTCGACATCGATGTTCCCTATACAATTCCGTCAGATGGAAAAGTTCAGACTGTTGAAATTCAACGGATCACTGCTCCTGCTGATTATAAGTATGTTACCCTTCCAAAATTATCCCCTGTGGCTTACCTGACGGCAAATATTACCGACTGGGCTAAATTAAGCCTTCAGACAGGAGATGCAACCCTTTATTTCGAAAATTCGTTCGTAGGAAAATCGACCCTGAATGTCAGCCAGCTAAAAGACACACTTACTGTCTCTTTGGGAACAGATAACAGTATACTGGTAAAAAGGGAGAAACGAAAAGATTATACCAGTAAAAAAGTAATCGGATCAAACAGGACTGATACTTACTCATTTTTGCTGACCTTGCGGAACAATAAATCAGTACCTGTTAAGATTACACTGAAAGATCAGATTCCTGTATCATCTAACAGCAGCATTAATGTTGAACCTGTTGAATTGTCAGGGGGCAACCTTAACCAGGAAACAGGTGAAATAAAGTGGGATCTTGAAATAAAACCGCAAGAAACCAGGCAGATAGTGCTTTCATATTCCATTAAATACCCGAAAGATAAAATTATTAATCTGGAATAAATAAATAATTACCTGGCTATGAATTTATTAGGAAATCTTATATGGCTTATTTTCGGTGGCTTAATTATTGCCATTGAGTACCTGATAGGAAGTATTGTACTGATGATAACCATTGTTGGGATCCCTTTCGGTATACAGACTCTTAAAATGGCTTCCCTTTCCTTATGGCCATTTGGACGCTATACCCGTGTACATGAGAGAGCTTCGGGATGTCTTTATATTATAATGAATATCATCTGGCTGATTTCCGGTGGCTTATGGATAGCAATCACCCACGCAATATTCGGTGCTATTCTTTGTGTCACAATTATCGGTATCCCTTTCGGATTACAGCATTTTAAACTTACCGCAATAGCTCTTTCACCATTCGGGAGGGATATTATCAGAAAATGATCCAAAGTTGCTTGAAAATCAATTTATTTACCCCATCCCCAGGGGGATTAATCGATTTTGACTTCGTCGAGCTCACCGCCTTTGGCGGTTCGGTTCTTCGCTCCCCTTGGGGCCGGGTAAACGAAGAAAATCAATTGGTAATCGAATGAGAAATTTTATTACAAAGGAATAATCATATTAATGAGCAAATCAGAAACAAGGAAATCAATTAATGAATTCGGTAAATTTGGTCTTGTAGATCACCTTACAAAGAATGTTAAGGCCGAAAACAAAACAACTGTCACAGGTATCGGAGATGACTCCGCTGTTATTGATTCAGGGAATAATTTAACGTTGGTTTCTACTGATCTTCTCCTGAGGAAATTCACTTTAACCTGATTTACACTCCCCTGAAGCATCTTGGATATAAAGCTGTTATGAAGGCAATATCGGATATTTATGCCATGAATGGTACTCCAGGACAGGTCATGATCGCACTCGGGATAAGCACTAAATTCAATCTCGAGCAGGTAGAAGATCTTTATGACGGAATTTTACTTGCATGCAAAAATTACAATGTCGATCTGGCAGGAGGAGATATCACCAGTTCATTGACAGGAATGACTATAGGAGTAACTGCTATCGGAAGTGTGAATAAAAATAATATTATCAAAAGGAACGGAGCGCGGGCAAATGACCTAATATGTGTTACGGGAAATTTTGGAGCTTCTTTTATGGGTCTTCAGCTTCTGGAAAGGGAGCGAAAACTTTTTGTCAAAGATAAAGTGACTCAACCGGATCTTACAGGTTTTGAATATGTTATTGGGAGACAGCTGAAACCTGAATTTCCGGTGTCGACATTAATTGACCTCAAGAACGAAGAAATCATTCCCACATCGATGATAGATGTCACTGATGGCCTGGCATCAGACTTAATTCATATCTGCAAGCTATCAGGAACAGGTTGCAGGATCTACTACAGTAAAGTACCTATCGATTATGAAACCATCCGGCTGGCTGAAGAATTCAATATCGATCCAATGATCCCTGCTCTGAACGGTGGAGAGGATTACGAACTGCTTTTTACTATTCCGCTTGAGATGGTTGATAAGATAAAGGCGATAAATTCTGTAAAGGTGATTGGACATATGACCTCAAAAGGTTCGGGTTATTATATTGCAGGAGATGATGGCTCAGAAGCTGAGATATCGTCACAGGGATGGCAATAGAGATAGAAATGGTATAATTACCTTGCCTTTATTATTCCTCTTTCCGATTTTCTGATAAATTCAATTATATAATCCCGGTCGGGTGAGGATTTGAATTCTTTTTCCACGAATTCCAATGCCTGGGTAAAATTCATTCCTTTCTGGTAAATAGCTCTGTAAATCTCATGAATTTCATCAATCCGTTCCTTTTCAAAGCCACGCCTTGTCAGGCCTACCGAATTTAATCCCAGGAATGAAAGAGGGTCACGGTCAGCTTTGATAAACGGGGGAATATCAATCCTTACCTTTGCTCCGCCTCCTACCATAACATGGGCACCTATATGAGCGAACTGATGCACCAATGTTCCCGCACTCAGGATAGCCCAGTCGTCAATACCCACTTCACCGGCCAGGGCAGTAGAATTTCCAATAATACAGTTTTTCCCTAAAATACAATCATGACCAACATGAGAATAAGCCATTAACAGACAGTTTTCCCCTACAACAGTTTTACCAACAGCAGCAGTACCCCTGTTTACAGTTGCACACTCCCTCACTGTGGTGTTATCTCCAATCTCTGCAGTAGTCTCCTCTCCTCTGAATTTAAGATCCTGGGGGATTCCGGCTATGACTGCTGATGGAAATATTTTGCAGTTCTTTCCGATTCTGGCACCATCCATTATTGTTGCATTAGGACCCACCCAGGTTCCTTCATCTATTGAGACATTACACGCTATATATGCAAATGGTTCAACTACAACATCTTTCCCGATTTTTGCATCAGGATGTATAAATGCTAAATTTGAGATCATTAATATTATAATTTATTTTTTATTACCTGTGCAGTCATTTCACCTTCCAAAACCAGTTTGTTTCCTACGAATGCCTGACCAAACATTGTCACAATTCCCCTTCGCATAACATCAGCCAATTCCATTTTAAGTATCACAGTATCACCTGGAATAACTTTATGTTTAAACTTAAGTTTATCGATTTTAAGAAAATATGTTGAATACTTTTCCGGATCTTCAATGGAACTCAAAACTAGTAATCCACCTGTCTGAGCAAGTGCTTCAACAAGCAATACTCCCGGCATTACAGGCTCATTAGGGAAATGACCCTGAAAAAATGATTCATTAAAAGTAACGTTTTTGATCCCTACAATTGATGATTCATCAAGAGCAATTATTTTATCAACCAGTAAAAAAGGAAATCTGTGAGGCAGTCGTTTCTTTATCTCCTCTATGTTATAAACAGGGGGAAGTGAAGCATCATATACAGGGATATCAAGCTTTGACAGCGCTTTTTTCATTTCCTGCCTTATGATTCTTGCCAGTCGAGTATTGGCATAATGGCCAGGACGAGTTGCCACAACCTTACCTTTTATAGGATGTCCGACAAGTGCCAGGTCGCCCATAATGTCAAGAAGTTTATGTCGTGCCGGCTCATTTGTATATCTTAATTCAGTATTATTAAGTATCCCTGCTGTATGAGTGTTTATGCCAGGTCTGTTGAAGAGTCTGGCGATACGGTCTATCTCAGCCTGTTCAACTTCTTTCTCAAGAATCACTATAGCATTATCAAGATCACCGCCTTTAATTAGTCCTCTATTAAAAAGTGGTTCAAGTTCATGAAAAAACACAAAAGTGCGGCTATTGGCTATACTCCCTTCAAAATCATCAATCGAATCAAGTATAGCATACTGGTTACCAAGAATTTTGGAGTTATAATCAATCAGAACATTGACACTGAAATGATCATCGGGATAAACTATAAGGTCTACTCCGTGTTCCTCATCGGAATAAGTTATTTTCTGTTTAACCACAAAGTAATTTCTGTCTTCTTTTTGTTCAACAATACCTGCTTTATTGATTGCCTCAATGAACTTCCAGGCTGAGCCACCCATTATTGGTGCTTCCGGAGCGTTCAATTCGATTATGGCATTATCAACTCTCAGCCCATGGAAAGCAGCCAATACGTGTTCAATGGTCGAAACGGAAGCATTGTTTTGAACTAAAGTTGTACCACGAGAAGTATCTGTAACATGTTCTGCAAGTGCGTCAATTGTCGGCTTCCCTGGTAGGTCCACCCTGCAAAATTTGTACCCGTGATTTACAGGAGCCGGTTTAAATGTAATAGTAACATTATTACCAGTATGGAGCCCCTTACCGGTAAGGCTTATCTCACTTGCAAGAGTCCGTTGTTTTTCACTCATCAGCGTCAATTATTAAATTAAATCGGGTACAAAAAAAATAAAAATATTTTGAACAATGCATAAATTTGTTCTTTAACTGAATTTATTACGATCAGATCATCACTGAATACCCGACAAAACTACTTCTTTTTTAGCGACTCTACATCTTTTTCGAGGGATTCTATTTTAACTTTCATTTCAGGCAATTTTCTGAAAATGACTGAAGACTTCAGAAACTGCTTCACATCAATGGCCGGGGAACCAATTATAGCTGTGTTCTCTTCTTTCACATCACCAAGAATTCCCCCCTGTGCTCCAATTTTTGTTCCATTTGCAATTTTCAGATGGCCTGCAAGTCCAACCTGCCCTCCAAACATACAATTCCTTCCGATCTTCGTGGATCCGGAAATTCCGGTCTGAGCCGCCATCACTGTATTTTCTCCAACCTCAACATTATGGCCAATCTGAATGAGGTTATCCAGCTTTACACCTTTTCTTATTATTGTCGAACCCATTGTAGCACGGTCGATTGTCACATTGGCTCCTATCTCCACATGATCTTCAATAACAACATTGCCAAGCTGGGGGATCTTCATAAATTCACTTTCACTCTGCGGGGCAAAACCAAAACCATCGCTTCCTATTACTGAACCAGCATGAATGATACAACCCTCTCCAAGAATACAGTCGTGATAAATCTTCACCCCCGGATTTATTGTACAGTTATTCCCAACTCTTGTATTATCTCCAATATAAACCTGAGGATATAATGAGCATCCATCACCTATGACACAATTCTCCCCTACATAGGAATAGGGCCCAATGAAAACATCTGAACCTACTTTTGCCGAAGCTTCAATAACTGCAGTTGGATGAATCCCTTTCTTCCTGGGACGAGCCTGATCAACAAGCCTGAGCAGTGATGCAAACGCATCATATGCATTCTCCACTTTGATAAGTGTTGCACCTACAGTTTCTGAAGGGACAAAGCTTTTATTAACAAGGACTATTGAAGACTTTGTAATGTAGAGATAATGTTCGTATTTGGGATTAGCCAGAAATGATAAGGCACCGGTTTCCCCCTCTTCTATCTTGGCAATAGTATTAACCTTAATATCGGGGTCACCTACAATCTCTCCTTTTAAAAATCCGGCTATTGTTGCGGCAGTAAATTCCATGGCAGTTAAATTTTAATTATCGACATTCTTTTGGATAGCATAAAAAGTATTTAGTTATTCGTTCGGAAAGGAACCTGTGATCAAACATATCTGAGACAGTTGAAATATCGGCTGTATTTCCGCTTTTAAGCAATATTTTGACAACAGGTGCATCAGGAGTATAAGCAAGATTTGAAATATTACTGGTAAAAACATAATAATCTTCCAATCCGGGTCTTATATTTATCAGTTTTCCTGCCAGCTCGCTGAGGTCATTTACCCTTTTAACAGGAAAAGGGTCATTTTGCAATTCAATTGCAAAAAGATTCCTCTGTAATAATCTTCCCGAAAGGTCTGAGAGTACCTTATCAGAATGGTCAGCCCAGTATTTGGCAGAGACCAGGATATCGGAGTCATCGAGTTTTGTAAAATTCGATGCAATCAAACCCGGGGTAAACATCCCTTCATTGAGAAGATCAGAAGAACCTATATTATTGTACAGAAAAAACCTGAGAGCAGGAGTGGTAAATAATTCATGTCCTTCATTTGCAATTTCTTTTGCCCTTTTAAGGATGTTGACCAGGAGGCTTTCGGAAGATAATACCGTTTTGTGCATATAAACCTGCCAGTACATAAGCCGACGTGCAATAAGGAATTTTTCAAGGGAATAAATCCCTTTTTCATCAACTACCAGGCTATCGTCCACTACATTAAGCATCCTTATTATCCTGTCCGATCCAACCGATCCCTCAATGACTCCGGTAAAGAAACTATCTCTTCTCAGGTAATCGAGCCTGTCCATATCTATCTGACCCGAAATAAGCTCATGGAAAAATTTTCTATAGTAATTTCCCAGGAAGATTTCTATTGCCAGATCGAGTTTCCCTCCAAATTGTTCATTAAGCTTCTTCATCAGCAGGAGAGAAATATCTTCATGTGTAATCCCGTTGATAATAGATTTTTCCAGTGCATGAGAAAAAGGACCATGTCCGGAATCGTGAAGAAGTATTGCAATAAGGGTAGCTTCTTCTTCTGCCGGAGAGATAACAACACCTTTACTTCTGAGGGTGGCTATTGCCATATTCATTAGATGCAAAGCTCCCAGTCCGTGCTGAAATCTGCTGTGATTGGCACCGGGATATACAAAACTTGTCAGACCAAGTTGTTTTATATTCCTTAATCTCTGGAACCATGGATGCTCGATGAGATCAAAAACAAAATCTCCCGGGATGCTTATAAAACCATAAACAGGGTCATTAATTATTTTTCTTTTATTAGTCAGATAAACCACCTGAAAATTTTTATCTACAAAATTAGGAATTAACATCATTTAACCGCAATTGTCGCAAAGATTTAATTTACACTTCATTCCACTTATCTCATTTATCTTTGGCGTTAATGCAAAAGAAAAGAAATGATTAAAATATTGAAAGATATAGGTTAATTAACTTATTATCATTAAATTAATTGTAGCTTTGAATGCCAGAAGAAAGAAAGAATTCGTTTGCATTCTCATAAAGTCCTGTCACAGAAAGATCCGGATCAACAGATAAGTCTTTTTACTTTTCACTGCAATATATTGCTTCAGTGTCTGAATTTAATTTATGAGATTTAAATAATTTGATACAATTGAAATAAATTGGACCTTTATATGGTCAAATGATTAATATCTCTGAGTAATTTGAATTGACCAGTCTTTATGAAAATTGAAATTCTCAATCTTAACCATATCTATCCTAACGGTAATCATGCACTTAAGAATATTAATCTTGAATTTGGCACCGGTATGTTTGGTTTACTGGGTCCAAACGGAGCAGGCAAGTCGAGTTTAATGAGAATATTGGTTACACTCATGAAACCAACTTCAGGTGTGGTAATGGTAGACGGACAGGATATTCAGAAACACAGAAAAGAGCTCCGAAGCATGCTCGGGTATCTTCCACAGGATTTCAGATTTTTTACTGCTTTAAAGACATGGGAATTCCTTGATTATTCAGGTTCTCTTGCCGGGTTAAAAAACAGGAAGGAAAGGATGAAAGAGGTAGACAGATTACTCGATCAGGTAGGACTTCTTGAAGCACGCGACAGGCGGGCAAATAAATTATCGGGAGGCATGAAACGCCGTTTAGGGATTGCACAGGCTCTTATTGGTAAACCAAAGATTATAATAGTTGATGAGCCAACAACAGGACTTGACCCGGATGAAAGAATAAAATTCAGAAATGTGCTTTCCCAATTAAGTCAGCATAATGTGATAATTATTCTATCAACTCATATTGTCGGTGATATCTCATCTACCTGTCAGGGAATGGCTCTACTTAACAGAGGCGAACTCGTTTACTACGGATCACCCGAAAATCTGATTAAGCATGCGGAAGGACATGTGTTCAAACTTAATCTGACTCCTTATGAATACGAAAAGGTAAAAGAAATATATAATGTTATTTCGACCATTCCAAATGAAACAGGCTGGGAAGTTCAGATTGTTGCAGATGATCGTCCTGAATATAATCCGACCAGTATTGAGCCTAACATTGAACATGCATATGTCTATTTTATGGAGCATAAACTGGGACAAGTTTAATTGATTAAAAAATGAATGTGGGTATGGCATCTCTGTCGAATATAAAAACAGTTGCCAGGTATGAGGCAAAGACTCTCAGGAGGAGTTGGTTTTTCCGCCTTTTCTTAATAGGTTCGATATTTATCTTCACGCTTTTGAACATTGGTATGTTTTCACCTGTCGGAAACGAAAGTTGGGAAGTTATTTCAATTTCTTCCTCTCTTCCACTTATTAATCTTTACTTAATTAATATTGCCCAGGCTGTTGTGGTGATTTTTCTTGCTGCAGACTTCCTGAAACGTGACAAAAAGCTGGATACAAATGAAGTTCTTTATACCAGGTCAATGTCAAATTTTGAATACGTTATAGGAAAATCGTGGGGTATTCTCAGCTTGTTTCTTGGCCTGAATTTTATTATCCTGGCAATAGGTCTTATAATTAATATAATTTCAAAGAGTATGCCGGTAGATATTGCTGCATACTTTTATTATCTTCTGATAATCAGTTTACCTACAATTATTTTCAGCCTGGGATTATCTTTCACACTTATGTCGCTTTTAAAAAACCAGGCAGTGACATTTCTTATTCTCCTTGGTTATGCTGCTCTGGATATTTTTTATCTCTATTTCAGAGCAGGATCGATTTTCGACTATATGGCTTTCGGGCTTCCTGTATTTAAATCGGGCTATGATAGGATTTGATAATTTAAGCGTAATAATCAATCAGAGACTTATTTATCTTTTTTCAGGCCTGTCGCTTATCATGGCAACAATTTTGTTATTTAAACGATTGCCTCAGTCCAGATTTCACAGAATCCTGACAATTATATTATTGTTTGTATTTATGGCAGGTTCGCTAATCTGTTCCTTAAATACCTATTCAAATTACAGAAAAGGAGTAACGACAAAAGAGTGGCAATTGAAACAAACAGGAATTTGAAAATAAAAAATTTGCCAGCGTAACAGATGCAGTCCATAGAATTTATTCATAAAGGAAATTCATTTGAGGCAACCGCTGTTTTGAAAATTTTAAATGACAACAATGATCCTATTGGTCAATATTACTTTTCCCTCAACCCTTCTCTGACAGTCACAAAAATATCTTCATACGGGAAAGATCTGAATTTCAAAAGAATAAATCAAATAATAGAAATAAATCCCGGAAAAACTCTTAATCCGGAGATAGTGACAAGATAGAGTTTGTCTATTCAGGATGTATAAACGAATCATATTGCTATCCGAATTACAGTGATGATATTAAAGGAGAATCCTTATAAAATATCAATGGTTAATGTGAATAAACGCCAGGCTTTCCTTACAAAAGACTATGTACTGCTTACTCCCGAGACTCATTGGTACCCGGTTGCCGGGCTTAATTATTATCCATCAGATCCTGCCAGACTAAAGATTGATTTTACTAATTATTCCCTTAAGGTAAAAAGTGAGAAAAACCTGATTCCGGTTTCCCAGGGCAAAATGAGGAAAGAAGATGGATATTATATATTTACACCTGAATCACCACTTACAGGTCTTACACTGGCAATCGGCAATTATCTGACTGACAGAATAAAGGTTGATTCGGTTGAATATATTTCTTATCATTTCCCCGGAAATGATTATTATAAAAAAGATCTCGTGGAGATTAAAGATACCTTACCTTTCCTTATTTCAGGTTTAATGAAAGATCTGAGTCTAACTTCTCGACAAAATATCCTTTCAAAACACTAAGTATGGTTGAGGTGCCTGTTCAATTTCATTCATACCCAAAGGAGAGTACTCAGACAAGGGCTGAGGTTCAGCCTTCAATGGTCCTTCTGCCTGAAAGACTTTCCGACTCTGAACCAGGCCGGTTTCTTTAAGCAATTCAAACAGCAGAAGAAAAGAATGACCAGGAACGGACAGGTTATAACGGATAAAGAGTTGCAGGTAAGAATATTTAATAGTTTTATGCGTAGCACTTTTATCACCGGTGAGAATTTCAGGTTTATAAACGGAGTTGCTGCAAATGAACCTACAAGGTACCTGCTAGGTCCAAGCTTCTATTTTTTTAAGAATAATTTTTACTCATCAGAATATCCGGTTATAAATGCAATTTTCGAATCTCACCTTCAAAAAATAAATACACCTGGCATTTCAAATTTTGTTGCACTATCAGGGGCACTTACCGACAACGACAGAGCCAATCTCATTCTGAAAAACCAGAGTTTTAAAGACCTGCTGGCAAAGAATCCGGACGGTGATACCCTGAAAACAGTTCTGACAATTAAAGGTGACTATTTCTTTAACCTCATAAGGTCGAAAGCCGGCATTGATAAATTTAATGATTGGTTTTCCAGGTACATTGATGATCACAGGTTTAAGAGAGTAAATATCATAAATTTCAACAATGAGGTTAAAAATAAATTCGGGTTTGAGTTTTATCCATACTTATACGACTGGTTCTACGGCAAAGAACAACCCGGATTTTTGTTTTCAGGTTTAGAAGCCAGCGAAATTGTCATCAATGAAAGATCGAGATATCAGGTCACCTTCGTTGCTTCCAACCAGGAATCCACAGGTGGGCTATTTAATGTATCATTCCGCACCGGAGGTGGACGTGGTGGTGGAGGTGGCGGACGCGGCAGCGGAGGTTTTGGTGTAGTGGGTTTCGGCGGTGGAGGAGGCAACTTCCAGATGGCTGTCCAGGGCCGGGGTCAGATTTCAATCCAGGGACGAGGAATGGAAGCGGCCGACATATCCAGGATTGTTTACCTCGGTCCGCATGAAACGAAAAAAGTGGGTATCGTCCTTGATGCACAACCCAGGGCAATGATGATAAATACTCTTTTTGCAAAAAATATTCCTGGCGAAATAACGCTTCCGATTGATGAAATCATCAAGTCAAAAACTGTTTCTAAAGAATTTTCAGGAGAAGAGATTGTCTCACCAGATTCAGTGATTTCCGATCATGTAAGTATAATAGTGGATAACGAGGATGCAGGTTTTAAAGTCAGTAAACAGAACACTGAGAACAGGCTGAAAAGACTTCTTGGAATTAAAAACAATAATGGAACTAATTATCAGTCATTAAGCCTGTTTAATATCCCGGCTTACTGGCAACCTGTTGTCCAGTCATCATTTTATGGAAAATATGTTCGTTCTGCAGTATATACAAAAAGCGGAAATGGAGATAAGACAGTAACATGGAAGACTGTCATCGATAAAGCAGGTTATTATGATATTTACAGCTTTATAGGGAAAACAGCCAATCGGATGATGATCAGAGCCGGAGGTGCTGCCAGAACCGGAGGAACACAGGGTTTTAACGGAGCCGATGGACAGGGAAGAAGGATAACCGGTGCTCCTGCCCAGCCTTACAAAGATTTTCACTATAAAATCTTTTATGACGGAGGAACTGAGAATATATCTCTCGATTATGAAAATGCAGAGAGCGGATGGAACAAACTGGGTACCTATTATCTTAAAGCAGATACGACAAAAGTGATATTGTCAAATCTCACATCAGGAAAAGCTGTTATAGGAGATGCAATTAAATGGATAAGGCAGAAATAGGGACCTGCCATTGGATGTCCATTGTTCAGAAAAAAGAAAAAGTAAACAGGAAAATTTAAAATCAGAGTATAAAAGTAAAAATAGAATGAAGAAACAATTTGGAATTAAAATATGGGCTGTCCCAGTAATTGTAGTATTTATTAATCTATTGACATTAAAAGGGTTCTCCCAAACGGGCCTGACTCTTGAAAAAGCCCTCTCATAGCTGAATCAAACAGCCCGACTATATTAAAGACAAGACTTAACCTTGTCAGGAGCCAGGAAAATCTTAATGCACAGAATGATGCATTAAAATCAGCATTTTCTTTGACTGTAAATCCAATAACCTATTCTCAGGACAGGGCATTTAACAGCAGTTTTTCGAATTTTAATACTACTAAGAATTTGCAAAGTGCGGGCTCCTTTTCAATTGTCCAGCCTTTATTCACAGATGCAACCATTACCCTGAGCGATAATTTTAGTTATAACAATAATATTTATAACCAGATGTTTCCCACTGCAGGAGTTGCTTATAATAATGATCTTTCAATCCAGCTGAATCAGCCTTTGTTCACCTATAACCATACAAAGCTCAATCTTAAAACCTACAGTTGCAACTTGAAACAGCTCAGCTGGAATATGCAATACAGCTACTTGCAATGGAACAGAGCGTTCCCAGGCATTCTATGCTGTTTATCAGGCTCAGCAAAGCATGGATATAGCAAATCAGGCTT
>CAVVGP010000037.1:0-17444 GCA_963747625.1 uncultured Bacteroidales bacterium
TGGTATCTCACTGATAGGTAAATAGCTAAGACGTTTAAAATCAATGCTTGGATCGGATGTTAATGCAAGGTAAAGAATCATATTGTCAGAGGTATCGGGGCTGGTCTATGCTTGCCTACGGCTGAAGAAGGTGAGTTCATGAATCTGGTTGTCTCTGAAAATGGCCTTTGGACTCCGACTACCGAAGAGGACAAAGTGAAGGTCCGCCTGCAGATGAACCGTCTGCTGGAGACCAGCCATTTCAAGAACAGCAAGCGCTATCCACTCCTTTTTCAGTTCATTGTTGAAGAAACGCTGGCGGGCCGGGGTGAATTTCTCAAGGAACGCCTGCTGGGAGTGCGGGTCTTTGACCGCCCCGCAGATTACGACACAGCCGAAGATCCCATCGTCCGGGTCACTGTGGCCGAGATTCGCAAGCGGTCGCCGAGTATTATCACGAGGAAGCCCACGACTCGGAGATGCGTATCGAGCTGTTGCCCGGCAGCTATCTGCCGCAATTCCAGCTCAGCCGAGAGGCCGCCTCTGCTCACCGGCTGTCCGCCGATTCGTCGCACCATGGCGTCAGTGCCCACCCTCCCGATTCCGCGGATGCCCATGGCGAAGTTTCCTCCGCTGAGCCATCCGAGCCGCCGCTCCTGGTTTTTGCACCCAGTCACCTACGCGCTGGGAGCCATGGTTTTGCTGCTGATTCTGCTGGGCGCGGGTGACTTGTGGAAATCGACGCATCCGCCCGCCATCGATGAGCTTTGGAAGCCTTTCCTGGCCAATCGTCGCACCGTACTCTTCTGCCTGCCCGTGGGCGCCGGTACCGGCGTTGCCAAGGCTCGCCGAGGCGGGAATTCTCGTTCCCGATCACGCGCCAAACGAACCCCCGGTTTCTCCCGCGCCTCAGGCACCTCTCTCCTCCACCTTTCTCGCCTATGAGGTGCTGGGCGAGAATGTGGTCTTTTCAGATCTCCTGGCCACCTTGCGCATCTCCAGCTATCTGGCGGACATCGGCGAATCCAACTACCGGCCCAACACGGCAACCACGCTCGACGACCTCCGGCAGGGTCCGGTCATCCTCATCGGCGGCCTGGACAACCAGTGGACGCTGCGCGCGCTTGCGCCTCTGCGATACCGCTTCGCCGCCACTTCCAGAGCAATACTGGATCGCCGATACAAAGAATCCGGGGATGAAGGACTGGGGGCTGGATCTGAAGGTGCCGCTGCCCAACGTCAAGCGGGACTTCGCCATCATTGCCAGAATCCACGATGAGTCCACCGGACAGGTGGAGATGATCGCGGCCGGAATCGGCATGAGCGGAACGGCTGCTGCCGGCGAGTTTTTGGTCGATCCCCGGCAGATCGAAGAGTTGCGCCGCTGGGTCGGTCCCGGCTTCTCCAGCCGCGACTTCGAGGCCGTGCTCAGCACCGATGTCGTCAACGGCATCGCCGGCTCGCCCCGGATTCTCGCTGTCGCTCTCCGCTAGATGAGCAGGAAACGAAGACAAAGCTTCGCCGAGGTTCCGCCACATTGTTCTGATTGCGAATAGCGCGATCACGAATTGCTACCCTTTGCAAAGGCTATTTCGATTAAGATCAAATCTCCTGTCGGCCCTAAACGCGTGCTGGATAGTGATCGAATTTGTATCGTAAGATGTTCATAAAATTGAAATTAATAAATATTTCTAGACCGGCTTCCCGCGCCTGATTATTGATTTCATACCTCCCTTCAATGACGGCAGAGCGCAATCATGGCGAAAGCGGTCGATTCCTTCAATTTATGCCGACTGGCAAATTGAAAATAATACTTATAATCAACAGTTTATGCAGTATAGTCAGCTTTCTGTGGTGCGTATTTATATTTTTTATTGTTCTTCATTTCGTTTTATTTGCTAAGTATGTTAAAGTCCCCTCAACTCGAATTATCGATTGATGCCTTCCATCTGTGATTGACAACGCGGCAGTGGATAGCAGGAAGAACGATCAGGAAGATAACAATTGGTTGTGGCCGGTGTAGCGGTGGACCAACAGTGCGGCAAACGGACCGCAGGAAAGGATAGAAACAATGAGGAATCTACAGTTGAGGCTGACAAAGTGGCGCTTCTTATGCATGACCTTGTTCGTTCTAGGTTTATGTTGTGCATCATCACACATGGCATGGGCCCAGCTCGATCAAGGCGCAATCGGCGGCGTTGTAAAGGACACCAGCGGTGCTGTTGTTCCCGAAGCGCAGGTTACGCTCACCAACACGGACACGAATTTCGTATTGCAGGGCAGGTTGGATGAAAAGGGGGCTTACCTTTTCTCCAGAAAGTTGGAGGAGTTTGAAGCTGAGGAGTCCAGCGCATGAGCATGAGGGTCGATGCCCTGATCTCCCTCCGGAGCCAAGTCATCAGCGGATTCGTCGAGGGCGGAATCACCGAGGAGGCCTACCGAGCCGACCTCGACGCTCTCGCAGTCGAGCTCGATAGACAGCTAACGCCCGACGGTCGAGGAACGCTCCAGCAACGCGCCGCGAAAGTGGTGGCCGAGATCCTGGCCGACAGCCATGCTCGACTCGTCGCCGAACCACCGGCCAGGCTTGCTCGCATCGAGTTCGGGAGTCGCCGCTACCGCGAGCGCCTGCGCCGCGAGGACCCCGATCGATTTGAGGCCGAGCGCCGAGAAGAGGAGGCGCTCGAGGCGCTCGAACCCGATGAGGTCCGAATGGCCCGGCCGATCATTGCGGCCCTTCGCCGCCGAACGAGTGCGCAAGACCGACGGGACCGACTGGCAGCGATGGTGCGGAGGCCTCAGGTCGTCGAGCCGCTCCGAGTTCCAGCGTTTCCTGATGTCCTTTGGACTAACGATGATCGCCTCAGCTGGGAGGAGCTCGTCGGGGGCGTTCCGTGTCAGGGCTGCGGTCAGCCGATTCTTGGTGACGAAACAAGCCAGCGCGACCGCGAGCCCTGGGCGGACTACCGCGAGCGGCAGAAGCCGATCGACGAGGAGTTCCGCCTCAGGCACACCGAACATGGTTCAAGGTGGACGGTCGGGGGCGGACCCATCCATTGCTCTCGCTGCTGTCCGCCTCCCCCGCTCTCTCCTGAGCAGATCGCCCAGATCAGCCGCATCCTGAATCCACCGCCGCCGGCCCCACTTCCCCACGCCACCGTGCGAAGGTGCAAGGCGTGCAACAAGCCAAGCGAGGACGGGCATGTGTGCGAAGTCGCCGATCTTCCCAAGGAGCTGCGCGCTGCCGTCGAGGCCGTGATCGTGAAGGAGCGCGCCCGATCTTCATGATCCGGCTGGCAGGCCGCGTGTGCGCCACACCGACACCAATTCGGCGGGAGAATATAGAGCGCTCGCGGGCCCGACCTGGGGAGGAGAATGGTCTCGGAGAGCGACGCCGCCGATTGGCCGAGGAGGGCAGCATTGTCAGCAGTCACCTGTCCGGTCTGCCGGACGATCGTCGACAGCTCGGCGAGGCAGTGTCCTTCGTGCGGATTCCGCCCCGGCAGCCTCCCCGACTCCGTCCTGCCGAATTTCGGCCTCGGCACGACGGACTATACGTTCCAGTCAGCGAGCGGCGTTGACTACGACTACAGCGTGAACTCAGACAAGAACGTGGACTTCGTATTTCGTATCCTTCACCGCCCCCGGCGGTTCCGATTTGGACATCGACATTCTCGAAGGGCCTGGGGAACCAGCACGCTGGAGCCTGTTCGTCTGGCTGAACGATGTCCTCGCGACGCCAGGTGGAATTGTCCGGGCAGCGGAACTACAGCCGCCGTTGCGACAAGTCGTGCTTTCTGCCCTTCAGGACATCAACGCAGAGTCGGAGGCGAGGCGGTTTCATGCGTATTCGGGGATCCCGGGCAGCGATAATCAATTATACTATCAATTGAAAATGTCAGGTTGCTGTTTATAAAGTAGCTTTGTTCAATTTTACCGTAGAATGGATTACCGGGATCAATTATCTCAAATTCTGATTTGCTTTTTTCACACTGCGTGATTAAGCATAATGAAATGATTGAAAGAATTGTAAGGAAGTACTTGATCATATGCAGGTTTTGTTTTCTATACGTTAGATTCAAGTCTTGCTTCAAAATATAATAAAGCTCCGTTCTCGAATGGTTTTGATATGAAATTGAATTTGAATTTTTCAAAGTGGGCCTTCAGTCCATTCTCAGTGTATAAATTGCCGTGTATTATAGCTTTTGGATCTTTCTTTTCAGGGAGCGCAATACTACAGTAAAAACCAGCCCCCTTTTTCATAACTCTCTTTGTTTCTGTAATAAATGTATCTATATTGCCTAGAAAATTTAATGATAAATCACAAATAATTATATCAAAATACTCATTGGCAAATGGCAGATCACATGCATCTGCGACATAGAATTCAAAGTTTTCGAAGCCATTTTTTATGAATTTTTTTTCAGCCAGTTTAAGGAGTCCGCTGCTAATGTCTATTCCTGTATAGGAATTATTCTTATTTAGTAAAAATGCTGAAAATCCGCTTCCTGCCGCTATCTCAAGTATATTTTTATCAGCGAAATTCTGATATTGACTTTTTAATATTTCAAGGTGCCTGGATATATCGCCCTTAAACTTTTTTGGGAATACCGATTTTTCCATTATGCGATCATATAAAAAAGAAAATATTTCACCCAGCCATGGTCTAAGTTTTTTTATCGTGCCATTATCGTCAAGAATAAAATTGATTCTTGTTCCTGTGAATAATTTTTATAGAATCTTTAAGTTTCATATTACGTTGAAATTTAATTGACAACAAAATTCGACCTTACTGTGTAAAATTTTTTAAAAAAGCCTGAATTAAAAGTCTTTTTAACCGCGAAATATGTAAAGGCAAAATCCTGATTTTTATTCCTTTGCTTATTCTGAGAATTCTGGACAGAGAACTCAGCGGTTTATTTATTCCTCCTTTAATACAGGCTCTTTATGTAATTTTATTCAGTATTCGGCTCTGTAAATTTCGGATTAATGAAAAAATCAAGCCAAATCAAAGCGATCAAGGTTCATCACTTTGTTCCATGCCGCAACAAAATCCTTAACAAATTTTTCCTTAGCATCTGCGCTTCCATATACTTCGGCAAGGGCTCTAAGCTCTGAGTTTGAACCAAAGATAAGATCAACCCGGGTTCCTGTCCATTTTAGTTCGCCCGTTTTACGATCACGTCCATCAAATGTTTCTTTTGAATCCGAAGTTGGCATCCAGACAGTACTCATGTCGAGCAGGTTTACAAAGAAATCGTTGGTAAGAACTTCAGGACTTTTAGTGAAAACACCATGTTTGGAGTTGTCAAAGTTTGTGTTTAACACACGCATACCGCCAACAAGAACTGTCATTTCAGGAGCAGTTAGTGTCAGCAATTGGGCTTTATCAATCAACAACTCTTCAGTTGTTATGGTGTATTTCGTTTTTAAATAGTTGCGGAATCCATCTGCTGCCGGTTCAAGTACTGCGAAAGAATCCACGTCGGTTTGCTCCTGTGAAGCATCCATACGCCCCGGAGTGAAAGGAACGGTTACAGCATAACCTGCGTCTTTTGCAGCTTTTTCAACACCTGCACAACCTGCCAGTACAATAAGGTCTGCAAGAGAAACTTTTTTGCCGGCAGATTGAGCACTGTTGAATTCTTTTTGGATACCTTCCAGCGTTTTCAATACTTTCTTTAGCTGAGCAGGATTGTTAACAGTCCAGTCCTTTTGTGGAGCAAGACGAATGCGGGCACCGTTGGCGCCACCACGTTTGTCGGATCCGCGGAAAGTGGAGGCAGAAGCCCATGCGGTAGATACCAGCTGAGATACGGATAGTCCTGAATTTAGTACTTTAGCTTTTAATGCTGCAATATCTTTCTCATCAATCATCGGGTGATTCACGGCAGGTATAGGATCCTGCCAGATCAGTTCTTCTGTGGGAACTTCAGGACCCTAAGTAGCGTGTCCGTGGTCCCATATCCCGGTGAGTCAGCTTGAACCATGCACGGGCAAAAGCATCAGCAAATTCAAGTGGATGTTCATAGAAACGTCTTGAGATTTTTTCATAAATTGGATCAAAACGCAAAGAAAGGTCAGTAGTAAGCATGGTTGGAGCATGCTTTTTTGATGGGTCGTGAGCATCTGGAATGACATCATCGGCATTTTTTGCTACCCACTGATGCGCACCGGCCGGACTTTTGGTTAATTCCCAATCGTACTTAAACAGGTTTTCGAAGAAGTAATAACTCCACTTGGCCGGAGTCTGTGTCCATGTAACTTCCAGGCCACTTGAAATTGTGTCTCCTCCTTTTCCTGCGCCAAATTTGCTTTTCCAACCCAGGCCCTGCTCTTCAATACCTGCAGCTTCAGGTTCGGGTCCAACATTTGCTGCATCTCCTGCGCCATGGGTTTTGCCAAAGGTGTGGCCACCGGCAATAAGTGCTACTGTTTCTTCATCATTCATAGCCATTCTGGCAAATGTTTCGCGAATATCTTTAGCGGCTGCAACCGGATCAGGAACTCCATTAGGCCCTTCCGGGTTCACATAAATCAACCCCATCTGTACTGCTGCAAGAGGATTTTCCAAGTCACGTTCGCCGGAATAACGTTTATCTCCACCTAACCACTTGTTCTCAGAGCCCCAATAAACGTCTTCATTCGGCTCCCAGACATCTTTGCGGCCACCGCCAAATCCAAAGGTTCTAAATCCCATAGATTCCAGTGCTACATTACCGGTGAGGATCATAAGGTCAGCCCAGGATATTTTCCGTCCGTATTTTTGCTTAACCGGCCAGAGCAATCTGCGTGCTTTGTCCAGATTAACATTATCAGGCCAGCTATTGAGTGGGGCAAACCGCTGTTGTCCTTCTCCTGCGCCTCCACGACCATCACTTACACGATAAGTACCTGCACTGTGCCACGCCATCCTGATGAATAATGGACCGTAATTTCCGAAATCTGCCGGCCACCAGTCCTGGGAATTGGTCAGTAGCTTTTGGATATCTTTTTTCACAGCTTTTAGGTCGAGACTCTTGAATTCCTTTGCATAGTTAAAATCTTTATCCATAGGGTCAGATAATGAAGAGTGTTGCCGAAGTATGTTTAATTTTAACTGATTAGGCCACCAATCGGGATTTTTTATGCCACTTGTGCCAACGCCGTGATTCTGAGTTGCCCCTGTAACGGGACACTTGCTGTCTGTATTTGAGTTATTTTCCATTTTTATATGTTTTAGTTTATAATTTTTACTTTTTGAAATTTTTATAGTTAATATTATTATGCCTGTAGCCGGGATTACTGTCATTCAAAAATTTGCCTATGATTTGGAGCCTTACATCTTCAATTTTAAAATCAGGAATCTTCTTTTTTTCGAAATATTTCTCGATAATTTCATTTAGCTCTGTATCAACAAAATCCTCAATTCGATCGGATTCAGAGCAATATAAATGATGATGGTTTTCGATTATGGCATCATACCGCATTATATCTCTGTCTGTTTTTACTTTTTTTATTAAGTCATTAGCAACTAAAGCATCAAGAACTTTATAAACAGTTGCTGTTGCAATGTTTGGATGATTGATTCGGATATAGTCAATTATTTTTTCAGCAGTCGGATGATTATTGAGATTAAGAATAGCTTCCAGAATAGCAATCCTTTGAGGAGTCACTTTAAGTCCTTTTTCAATCAGTTTATTCCTGAGTTCGGTTATTTTCATTACTAATAATTATCTAATGAGAATTATTCTCCAATAATAATAAACAAATTTAAGATAAAATTTTAAGAAAGTCAAGTTAATCCAATATTATTTCTCAGATTATTTTTGGTAGCTTTCAGGAAATGCTTTGGTCATTGCACCAGGTAATTTTACCTGATTTTGATTCCGCTGAATCTAAATTCTTATCAGATTATGGAATATCCTCAGAAGATCCTTAGATGACATTCAATTTTGCCGTCAGCTATATTCCTGCATCTATACTATCCATTTCCTTTTAATTTTTGAAAGGAGGATATAGAATAAAAGGGCATAAATTGTTCAGCCTGTTCCTTTTGAAGTATCAGTGCAATTCTCAGGGCATTACAGGCTATTTCACTTCCATAGGGATCATCATCGAATCCTTAGTATGTTCGAATGAATTATTTGTCTTTTATAGTAATAATTATCCTCTGATAGCTTGTGAGGGATGGTGCTCCATTGTCCATAGCTTCAAAAATGAGATGAATTGTCTGGCCACCTTTTGCATTTTTGGGAATAAGAATTTCAGCCTGCAAGGAATCAGGGTTTGAGATGACTACTTTTTCGGAATAGGTTCCAATCATGAACTGCCACCATTTGATTGAAACAGCATTCCCATCCGGATCTGAAACTGCACCATTCAGCCGAATTTTCTCCCCGGCATAAGCCAATATATTTAACGGGCCTTCAATTTTTACCACAGGTTCATGATTTGCTTCGGAGTACTTTGACGTCACTGACCATTTAAGACGTGCCGCAAAATCAAGCTGTGCCTGGGGAAAGAAATCAGGGTAAGCCGGATCCTTTGCACTTTTATTTCCCTGTTTATTTAATCTGCTTTGTGCATTTGGTATTGCACCGGCACTGATATCTTGAGACGTTGTGTCGGAATTTCCCTCCTCACGGCCACCCCAACCACCATAAGATCCTGCTTCATAAGCACGCAATCCATTTCCAAGCATGTTCATAAAGGTAGGATCATCACCCTCCCCCAGCCATGATCCTTTGGGTTGCACGGGCATCCACACAACATATCCCATTTTCTTCAATTCATCATTTGTATAACCTGACAGGCCAAAATAATCCATATTATCACCTTTCACCATCTGTTTCCCATCGCCCCAAACCCGATATAAGGCGCCTAATGGGCCTCGATCAGATACATTTTCCTTCATCCACGATGCGGTCAAATAAACAGAATCCTCTTTACTGGCTCCCAATTGTGCCCCATAGCCATAATTGGGGCCACCTCTGAATTGCCGGTAATCAATTCCAGGCCAGTTAGGTTTTATATAGGTTGCATAGGTATCATCCTGGTCACCGGAAGGCAGCAGCACTACTTTTCGTGATATTTTATCTTTAACTGACTCCCATTCAGTTGTGTATTCATATTGCTCCTGAATTGATTTGAGTGCACGGGCGATAGTGCTCTGTCCTCCACAGGCTGTTATAAACAGAGGCCCGGGCTTATCATCCAGAATCAACGATTTGATCAGGTCTGAACCTGGGGAATCTTTAGAGATATCGCCATCAAACTCAATGTTTCCATACCGGATTGTTGATTTTAATTCATCCGGGGCAGGGTAGTCAGGGTTGTGTACTTTCAGATTCGGGTATACTTTTTCATAAGCTTCAACAGCATCATCAATGAAACGTTCATTTTTCGACCAGCGCCATGATTCACAAGGACATGTGTCTAACCCGAATCGCGAATATTCTCTTCCCGGAACATACCACTTCGTTCCTTTACCGTCTCCTTTCCAGTGGAAACCACTGCTTGCATAAATAAGTCCCTCTATTTGCATGTCGCAGCTGTAAAGCAGGAAACGGATAAGTGAATTATTATCATCGAGTTCGGGATCAGTTGTAACGACTATGCGTGGAAGAACTGGTTCATTCGAAACTTGTGCACCTGCCCGGTTTGCAAAAAGAAATATAATTATTAGTCCGATTATATAAAATCGGAAATTTCTCAGTAATCGCAGCATAAATGATTTCATGATTTTCATTGCATGCAGAATGATTTCCAGTCGGACTTTTATTCCATGTTACTGCTCATGGTTCATTTGACCAGCTATTGTTTTGCGGGTTAATATCCGGAAGCTGCGAATCAGGATCAATTACAACCGAACGCAGGGGTTGGGTTGAATGATATGTGTAAATATAAGTGCTGCCCGATTGCCAGATTTCAACCGGAAGGAAAACCTCGCTCACTTTGCCATCAGATTCAGTAACCCGCAACTTGACCGGCATCGCCATCTTTTGCAGATTGACCAGCGTGATCTGAGCTCCGTTTGCAGGGTCATTATTCACATAACTGACACTCTTAATCCCCTGATCCAATGTCCAGGTCTGATAAAACCACTCGTTCCAGAACCAATTGAGATCTTCGCCCGTGGCATTGTTCATTAACCTGAAAAAGTCAGAAGCAGTCGGATGTCTGAACGCCCATTGTTTAATATATTCACGAAAAGCATAATCGAAGCGATCAGGACCTAATATATATTCCCGTGCGATAATCAATCCCAACGAAGTTTTATAATAACTTAACGTATGATCATCCTGTCCCTGAAGGTCGGCTAAATTCATGATGCTTTTGGCATTTGCACTAATCAGATAAGGAACGATATCCCTGGCCGGATTTTTGCCATGCGGATCATATTCACCATCTCTTTTGTGTCCGAATTCTCCCTTGTTAAAATCATCCTGTGCATAAATATCGATAAAAGTGTTAAAGCCTTCGTCCATAAAAGGGAACCGTCTTTCGTCTGAACCTACTGTCATAGGGAACCAGTTGTGACCTATTTCGTGTGCTGTAATCAGATATAAGACATGTGCATTTCGCGCTTTCCACGAGCAGAAACTCAAACCCGGATATTCCATTCCACCTACAGGACCTGCAACATTGAAGGCAACAGGGTAGGGGTAAGGAAACCATTTTTTTGAGAAATGCTCTACAGAATATTTTAAGTATTCTGTTGACCTGGTCCATGAGGAGTCGCCACTGCTTTCCATGGGATAAACCGACATCGCTAATGCCGATTTTCCTTCAGGAAGATTTATTTTAGCAGCATCCCAGATATAAGCTTTTGATGCAGCCCAGGCAACATCCCTGCTGTCAGTCATTTTGAAATGCCAGGTCAGCATCCCTTTTTGTACGGGACGGCTCGACAATGTTCCGGCTTCTTCGGGCTTTATTATGAACTCTGTTTTATCGCTTGCAGCCGCTTGCTTTAATCTTGAAATTTCATTTTTTGTAAGCACCTCATCCGGATTTACCAACTCGCCTGAGCCGGCTACAATCATATTCCATGGAACAGTTATTTCATAATTGAAATCGCCGTATTCACAATAAAATTCCCCATGTCCAAGATAGGGCAAAGTGTTCCATCCCCTCAAATCATCATAAACGCACAGCCGGGGATACCATTGTGCAACATCGTAAATGGTACCTTTTTTGGAAGTTACCCGGCCTGTCCTGAACTGTTTGTCGCTTATCTGAAACGAATATTCGATTTCAATTTTTAATTGACTGCCATGGGACTGAAGTGATTGACCAAGTCTTATCTGCATACGGGTGTCCGAAATCAGGTAGTCGGCATCCACCTTTGAATTGCCGGTTATAATTTTTACCGATTTAAATTTAAAACCTTCCGTGCTGGTTGGTGTTTTTTCAGCATAACTGCCGCGCGAACCCTCTTTGAATAAATTCTGACCCAATTCAAACCACAGGTAATCCAGTTTATCCGGACTATTGTTTGTATAAGTTATCGTTTCAACCCCGGAGATTGTTTGTGTTATTGTATCCAGCGTTGCAGAGATATTATAATCAGTTTTGTTTTGCCAGTAATCAGCTCCCGGGATTCCGGCAGCGCTCCTGAAAGGCGATTCCGGAGAAATTAAGCGATTGGAGTTGAATAACTGATACTGATCGTAAACACTTTCCTGTTGTGCCTGGATTTGTCCTCCATGAAAGAGCATCAAAAACAGCATTCCTGCAAATAGGTACCAAGTTTTCATAATCGATTTATTGACGTTTTAAGTTGTTTTATTGAATTGTGAACTTGCCTGGTTTGTCACCATACCGGGCGACGTGGTTATATTTTGATTTCAAGCGTTTTTATCATGTTAATTTCAGTTTCAAATTCTACTGATTTTATTATTCGGTAATTTACCATAAAGTCTTTTTTCATTAATTTAAAGCGGACTAAGATATGTAATTATTTCTTGCGTTAGGAGTAATTTTTGACCATTTAAACTTAAGAACCTCTTATAGGTTTTTAACGGGGTAATTTAGCGGCCGGCAGTTTGATTAATAGCCTGCATCTTTTTATAGGATTTCTGTATACCTCCTGTTCCATTTATATGAATACACTGTTATGCTTCTTTAAGCAAAACTGCTTATAGGCGAAGCAGCGATTAATCATGCCAAAATTTGGATATTCGCATGACTGATGAAATTCGGATAAGGCTGACTTTATGCACCAAAGTCTTTGAGCAAAGGTGAGAGCCGATTAAATAAACCCCCTATGGGAGCAGTAGAATTTATTCCCAATTTATGATCATCTTATTTTTATCACGATTATAGGATATATTTTATATCGATAATTTCAAAAGCAATATCTTTCCGGGCTTGTTTTAAAACAACTTTATCACCAATTTTTTTATTTACTAATAATTTGGATATAGGTGATATAAAAGAGATTTTCCCTTTTGAAATATCTGCTTCATCGACGCCGACAATTTGAAAAGTCTGAATATTTTTGGATGCTTCTATTTTGAGAGTTATGGTTGCACCGAATCTTATTTCATTTTGTGTTTGCTCGTTGAGATTGACTATTTTGGCTTCAGCAATCCTGTTATTCAATAGTTGTAATTTTGCATTAATATAGTTTATCGCGATTCGCTTCTCATTCTCGTTAGCATTATTTATATTGTTTCTTTCATCGACAAGCATCTGTTTTTCATCCAATAATTGATTCATGCCAAATGTGGTAACAAAGTTTGTCACTCCTTCCGGTAAATATGCCCTCTGCGGTACTATTGGAACTTCTTCCTGATCGTCTTCTTTAACAAATCCTCTGCTCATGACTTAATAATTTTAATTATAGTATTCCTTTTAGAGAGAACAAATTTTTTGTCATCCTGCTTCAGGATGAGATTATATTTATCCCGGATCAAAAAGTTAAATCTGAATTTCATTTATTGGCTTTCTTCTCTGATAATAAACCTTATTATATTTTAATATTGAAATTGTAAACAATTTTGATTAAGGGTCAATGAAAATCAATTTTTTAAGACTGACTATATTGTTTCGGCTTCATTCCGATATGTTCTTTAAAGACTTTTGAAAAATGGCTTAGGTTGGTAAAACCCAGTTGATAACCCACATCTGAAACAGATAGTTTTCCTCTTTCAACAAACGTGAGGCTTCTTTCATCCTGAATTCCTGATAATAACTGAAAATGCTGTTGCCGAAAATTTGCTTGAATAAACGTTTCAGTTTGGATGGACTCATATTGGCACAAACTGCCAATTCTTTAATAACCGGCGGAGTTTCCAGATGTTGAAGCATTTGCTCTTTAACTTTGTAGATGCTTTGTATATCATGAATATTTAAAGCAACAAGATGTTTTTCATCCCGCTTTTCCAATTCCATTAATAATCTGCAAACCAGTTCTTCTGCCTTAATTCTCAGAAAAAACAGTTTAAAAGTTTCATCAACCGATTCAGTCACAATTTCATCCACAATGTTCTGTAAAGAAGGATAAATCATTTGTTCGAATAGTAAGGGCTGCGAATTCTGTAATAGGCTTTGCAAAACCGGCGATTTTTCTGACAGAGGAAATAGTCCGTTCAAATAGTTTGCATCCATTTCTATGTTAATAGCCGAAGTATTTGTATGGATTGGAATAACGACGTCAGTATTCATACTACTGGTCGCAATTAAAACTGAAGGGATTGCCTTTAATTGCTTTCCCGTTGATAATGTTTCTGTTTTAGGGAAAATGTTTTGAAACTTAAATAGTATCATTCTCACAGAAGTATTGATGTCCGGATTTTTAACAACAAAATCCTCATTTAGTTCATAATTAAGGATTAGCATTCGGATATGCTCATTAAAAACGAATCCGGCACAATAGCCTTTACCAAATTTTTCAGGGATTTCTAATCTGCTGTTTTTTACTTCCGTCCCTAATAAATGAGCAAGCTTTTTTAGGACATTCGGTTCTGTTTGCTTGTTTGTCTTTTTCCATGATAAGTCTTTTACGACTATTTTTGTGGCAAATGGAGTTATTTTATCTCTAAAATACCCGATACTTTTGTAGTATCAAGTCAACCATGTAGAAAATGGTATATCAAATAACTCAATTAGAAGAGGAAAACAATATCAATGAAAAAAGCAAATCAAGTAAATATCAAAGAGATGAATTTTAATCAATTATTTAAACAAATTTCTCCGGAGGAGATACCCGACAATGTATTTACGTTGGCAGGAAAAGGTTTTTCCGGTTATTACTGCGGGCAAGGAAGATCATTATAATTCCATGACAGCCAGTGGTGGTGGTTTGGGGCTTCTTTTCAGGAAACCAACCACCTGGTGTATTCTTCGAGCGACCGTTATACGCTTGAATTGATTCAAAAAGAGCAAACCTATACGATGTCCTACTTCCCGAAGGAATATAAGAAACAAATACTCTTTTTGGGAAGTAAATCCGGAAGAGATAGTGAGAAAATGAAAGAAGTTGACTTACCAGTTGTCAAACCCCTGAAGGAGATATGTCTTTCAAAGAAGCCAGACTAATTATCGAGTGTAAATTAACGCAGATTACTACCCCAACTCCACATGATTTTTACACACAAGAAGCTAAAGCCTATATAAACCAAGCTTACAAAGATGCAAACGAATTTCGCAAATACGTATTTGGGGAAATTACCGGGGTTTGGGCGAAGAAATAAGAATTAACCATAATTAACCTGTTAGCACATGTTAATTAATTTAATTTGCACTAAAATACGGGCGATATTTTGGGATGTTCTTATCCGCTATAATTTCGGCCTAAGTGCCCAGAGGTTTAATTAAGATGCCTGGAGCATTCCCGTAGCTAATCGAAGGGTGTCAGTTTTGTAAAAGCAACCTAGGACAATGCGAAGAGGTTGACGAACTCGCCGCAGGGGATTAATTAAAGCACCTTCCGTGTTATAACTAGTGTTTTGATTTTTTTAATTCAATATTTATAAAGTTATTTGGGTTTAAAACAGGGAATTACATCTTCACTGAAATAAGGTTCTTGGCAACCCCAAAACATATAATTAACTTTAAGAAAGTCCATAGCAAAAGCATGAAGAATTGGTACAATGTTTTCTCGATCATTAACTATATTATTATTCCCAGTTTCTTCAATATAATTACCATCCTGTATGGCAATTCCCAGGGGAACTGTATACTTTGCTTCGTGCATCATAGCTATTGTATGATTAAGTTGCCCCTTGCTCTTAATCATTAAATCAGGACCACCTAAGCCTACCCCAATTTTCTGCCCGTATTTATAAATCGACCTCAGATAACCTTTATCGTTGAGCGGAAGCCATTCCCCTGGCATAAAGTTGGCGTACTGCATTGTAGTTGATTTAGGAAAAGCTTTTTTAAGAGCAAGCATATTTATTTTTATGCTTTCAGAATATCGCTCTGGTAAAAATGTGCTATCCATTTCACTTTTAATATCCATTGAACTTTCCTGTAAATTAATCCCTTCTACTTTACCATCAAATTCTTTTCCTAAGGCCTCCAGCAGTAGAGCAAAACGTTTCTGAACCGCAGGGTTCCATCTTTTAGCTACCCACCCTGTAGTGTCTCCTTTCTCATCAAATTGAAGAATTGCACCTCCATCAAATTCATCAGTTAAAAGATATCCGGGAATTCCTGTATAATTTGGTCTAAAAGTTGCATCCTGTAATTGAATAAATAATTTTTTTCCATGTGCTGAAAGGTATTCGTAATCTTCCTGAATAATTGAGAAATCATAGTGTCCCCTTTCAGACTCCAATTGTTCCCAAGAATACATTATTTGCGCACCATCAAAAGGCTTACCGCCGCCGTCAATCCGCTGACGCCGCCGCCGATGACGACAACATCGGGATTACGACCTTGTGGAAGATGCATGAGTGCGGAGCGTTCTGTTTTTCCACCACACCTCGATGGTGATCAGAAGCTTTGTAAGATTGAAGAGGCGGATACGTTTTGCAAAGACATTGTATTCGGCGCGTCCGATATCTTGAAGCAAACGGAAATAGATCGCCTCCATAATTTGCGCGGCAAGGAACAACGGCTTATCCTCTTCCGAGAGATGCTCCAGCGCCTGTTTGAAATACGAGCGGGCGCGCTCGCACTCAAATTTCATCAGACGAATGAATTGCGGATTGTACGTCCCCGCCAATAATTCTTCTTCGGTGTAGCCAAATTCTGCCAGATCCTCGAGGGGAAGGTAGATCCTTCCCTTGGCCGCGTCGGTCTTGATATCCCTGAGAATATTCGTAAGCTGCAGAGCGATGCCGAGGTTGATCGCATATTCTTTCGCCCCTTCGTTCTTGTAGCCAAATATTTCCGTACAGATCAGCCCAACGGTCGACGCCGCCCGATAACAATATTCTCGCAACTCGCTGAAAGTAGCATACCGGGTTTTCAACAAATCCATTTCCATTCCTTTAATGAGGTCGTGAAAATGGTGCAGTGGTATGTTGAAACGCTGGATGATCTGACTGAGTTTATTGAGGAGCGGATAACGGGAAGTTCCTTCTATCGCGCGCTCAAATTCACGCGACCAGAGCCGCAAGCGGACGTATTTACGCTTGATGCTTTCGTCTTCATCGACGATATCGTCCGTGGTACGGCACCAGGCATACACAACGTTGATTGCGTCGCGCTTGGGTTTCGGAAGAAGAAAAAACGAGTAATAGAAATTACTTCGTTTGTTCTTTTCGATGATGTCGGCAACAAGAAGAGTTTCCATGTCAGCGAGCTAATAAGAGATCGAATCACAATGAGTGCCCAATCAAAACGCGATAAGACCGGCCGATGATGAAGTGTATCGTAGCCGAGGTGTTCGACTTTCTCCAATATCCTCATTCCGCCGTGGTACGTCAGACGCAACTCCATGGCGAACCGCTTATCGATCAATCGAAAAAGCGGTTTTCCGTCGAGAAAGAGTTTCTTTGTTCGTTCAACCTGAAATTTCAACAGAGGCCGGACGGCATCAGTTCCGCTGTCGCTTCTCAGATCGCCTACTGTGAGACCAAATCGTTCAAAATCCTCATGTGGAATATAAACACGATTTCGCTGTATATCAATACTCAAATCCTGCCAAAAATTTGTCAACTGAAGCGCGGTGCATATCGCGTCCGAGAATTCGCATGTTTCGTCGCTCACACAGTTGAAAATATGCAGCAAGATCCTTCCAACCGGATTTGCCGAACGGCGGCAATAGAACAAGAGGTCCTCGAATGTAGCAAAATCTCTCCCTCCGGCATCCATCCGAAAAGCCTCGATCAGGTCGAAGAACAATGATCGGGAAATGGCAAATTTATCGAGCGTCCTTGCCAATTCCTGAAAGAAGGGGATGCGGGTATCGCCGGCCAGCGCTTTTTTGAATTCCCCCTCCCATTCATCAAGGCGCTGTAATCTGGATTTCTTTGAATCGTTCCCTTCATCGGCAATATCGTCAGCAACTTGGCGTAAGCAAATAC
>CAVVGP010000038.1:0-18049 GCA_963747625.1 uncultured Bacteroidales bacterium
AATTTCTTCTGTAGAATCAGCGCTTACAAAAGAACCATGATTTTCAAGAAATATTATCTGGGGATCATGTGAGAATTTTTCACGATAGGATCTAATTTCTGATTCAACTTTTTTAAAAAGGGTGTAACCCGGATCGGTATACGGTACAAAAAGAACACTTTCACCAAATAACTTCTGAATCAGGTTCTTTGCATTTCTGCTGCAGAGTATTCCATTGATGAGGGTAGGATGGAGGTGTACAACAAATTTATACTGAATTATTTCGTGCAGTGAAGTTTCCACCGATGGCCTCATCCCTTTTTCTTGTATCGATGAGGCTCTGATATAGTTGATCCTTAACCTGTTCTTCCCTTATGACTGGATCATCGGAATACTCGGCAGAGGATATAATATGAAGTTTTTCCCTGCTTAAACCGACAATGTTATCTCCGGTCATATCAGCAAGCGCATATCCACTGGCTTTTTTGATCCAAATTGTATCGTCATCCTTGAAAGAAGTGTTTCCTCCACCTGCGATCACAAAGTCCTTATTGCCTCCGAAAAACTTTGAGATTTCAATCAGTTCATTAATTTCTTGTTTCATATTGATACTTATTTATGAAATATTCAATAACCAATTGTCCGAGATTTATAAGCTCTTTCATTTGTTGAATACTGTGAGAACCATCAGGCAGGACATACCCCTGTCTTCCGTCGGCTCTCAGGTATTGATGGGCAGCTATAATACACACCCCTTCCCATGCTATTTTTTTTAACGATTCATCCAATGGTTTAGAACCTCTTGCCGTTACCGTAAGTGGCAACATTTCAGGCGTATTATGCTCAGTTCCAAATGTTATAATAAAACCCTTCCTGTGAAAAAACTCAACAAAATCTTTCAGAATTGCACCATCGTTTCTTCCGGGTATGAATTCAATACATTCTATGCCAAGTTGATTAAGTGAATTATATAATCCTTCAGGGGCTGATTCAAATTCCGTACAATGGCCTGAAGGATCATCAACAGCACAGGATAGCATGGTATACCCCCGGCTTTAATAATGATCTTAATTATTTTTTTAAGTTCGAGGAAAGAACTTTCATCTTCTTCGACGAATGCAGCTCCTCCGCTTTTGAGAAGATTTGATCTTATCTCATTCTCAAGTGCAGCATTGTTTAGTAAACCTGTATTCGATTTCCTGCCACCATAGAGATTTTCCAGGAAGTGTATCTGATCTTCTTTTGCAAGGGATACGGTAACGGCCAGTTCCCTTAAAGCTTTTGCGATGTGACGTTCACGCACCAGATTGTGGGCATACTCCTTTTTAATGGTCTGATACGTAAGTTTAACATCAGGTTTCTCTTTTTCAATCAGCTGGTTCAGCTTTGTTATCATTGCTTTAATCTGAATCTGGCTTCCTCTTTTTATTGTCCTGAGTTGTCTTTTCTGTAACCATCCGATATTAAAAGGATAATCAAGGCCTTTTCCGCTGAAATAAATTCTGCCAGGATTATTAGGATCATTTATTCTTATTCCTTTTTTCTGTTCTTCTTTCAGAAGTCCTATAAACTCGATATTGAACAATGGAAATATCTTATTTTTCAGACATCCTTCATGAAAAGCCTTATACCCGTCGGCGACATAAAAATCGTTAATTCCCAGAACAGCTATTTTTTCATCGACAGCCATTTTGAAGGCTGTATTGAGAGCTGCAAAGGCACTGAATGAATAGGGTGTATGGATATGACAATTTGCTTCGCGATACTCAGGAAAAGAGATCCCCTCCATTTCTTTATCCAACAGGCTCATTGAGGGAAAATTTGAAAGGAAATTCTTCATTATTTTTTTATATTATTAATTTCAGATTACCATTTTAGTGCCTCTTCAGGAACATTCAACAGCGAATCACATATCCAGTCAGCCTCTCTCAAGTCTGAAGGATCAAATGATGAAGTCACTGCCAGGCACTTGCAGCCTGCAGCTTTCCCTGCTCTGATTCCACTTACTGCATCTTCTACAACCAGACAATCTCTTGGATTAAGTTTCAGATTTTCAGCAGCTTTAAAATAAATGTCCGGTGAAGGCTTTTTATTGCTGACATCAAGACCTGTAATAATTGTGTCAAAGGAATTCCGTGAGAGTCCGATCTCCTTAAGATTTATCTCCATTTTTATTGTGTCGGCACTTGTTGCAAGAGCCAGTTTAAGATCCTTATTCCTGCATTTTGAGATGAAATCAAGAGCACCAGGAAGGGGTGATAATCGGGCATTTACTATTTTGCCGTATATTTCGTAAGTCCTTGATTTTACTTGCTCAATATCAACTTTAACCCCATATAATTCAGCTACTCCGCCAATATATCTGTTTTCTCCCATGCCTATGAAGGATTGGAAATCTTCAGGCAAGACGTTGATCCCAAGTTCACTGAACATCATTATGGCCGCTTTACAAATAAAAGATTCAGAATCGACAAGCACTCCATCCATATCGAAAAGCACACCTTTTATCATCTGAACAATCTTTCTAATTCCAGTATTCTTGTTTTGTCCAGAGGTCTTTTTTTACCGGTCATTTCAGTCATCAGAGTCATCTTTGCCGCATTTTCGAGAACTTCAATTTTATCAAATGCCTGAAGAAGGCTTGATCCGGTGGTAAGTATCCCGTGATTTTCCAGTAACAGAATATCTGATTTAAGGATATTCTCAGCTGCTACATCAGCAAGTGCAACAGACCCCATGACAGCATATTTTACAAAAAGAGGATCTCCCAGAATCGCTTTTGCTTCAGCAGTCAGGTTTGTATTTATTTTTGCTTTAATTGCAGTGAAAAGGGATGCATATACTGGATGGGCATGAATGATAGCAGTTACATCTTTTTTTTCTTATAGATGGCAAGATGCATAGCAGTTTCAATAGATGGTTTAAGATCGGGAGTGAGGTTCTCTCCGGAAATTGTAACAATACCCACCTCTTTCCATTTCATTCTGCCTTTATCAGTGGCCGTAGGCGTTATCAGAATAAGCTCATCCGATAATCGAAAACTAATATTCCCGCCGGAAGTAGTTGTAAGGGCGTGTTTGTAAAGCCGCCTCATGAAATGAGCTACTTCTTTTCGTTCAGCCTTGTATTTTTCTTGTATATCCATTGTCTTTATTAACTAACAAGGTCTATTATGCCATTTAGTATGTACCGGGGACGGTAAGGGAACTGGTCTATAACGTCACGGGTCGTAATGCCACTTAAAACAAGTAAGGTATCAATTTCAGATTCTAGGCCGCATCTTATATCTGTATCCATCCTGTCTCCGATCACAATCGCATCCTCTCTTTTGACACCAAGTCTCTTAAGAGCACTTCGCATCATCAGCGGATTAGGTTTGCCGACGAAATATGCTTTTTTCCCGGCTGCAATTTCTATTGGTGCAATAAGTGCCTTTGTTGATGGCGTTATTCCTACTTCAACAGGGCCACTGATATCGGAATTTGTACCGATAAGTTTTGCTCCTCTCAAAACGAGATTTACGGCCAGTTCGACCTTCTCAAAATTATAGCCATGAGTGTCACCTACAACTACATAGTCGGGATTGACATTATTGACACTGTAGCCAACACTGTACAAAGCATGAATGAGACCTGCATCGCCTATGATATACGCGCTCCCATTAGGTTTCTGATTTGAGAGAAAACTTGCAGTTGCAAGAGCGCTAGTGTAAAAATGCTCTTCACCAACATCAATACCGAGTCTTTTCATTTTTTCGTGCAGTTCTTTCGGCGTCCTTTCACTTGAATTGGTAAGGAATAAGAATTTTTTACCAGACGCTTCGAGCCATAATAAAAAATCAGTTACGCCGGGAAGGAGTCTGTTTCCATGGTATATTGCACCATCCATATCGATTATGTATCCTGTCTTGCCTTTTATATTTTCTAATACATTTTCCATATTAAGCATATTTACAGGCAAAGATACCTATGATTTCTTAATTTTTTTAGTTCCATAAATTGCTTTATAAAAATAATAAAATTGCCCTTAAAACACAGAGTTTCAAAGATACAACCAGCTGCTATGTAATTAAAAATAAATTCTTTGTGTCTTAAGGTATATAGGTTGAAGAAATATTTTTTAGAAATAGGATGGTTGATTGATTAATCTTTTAAAATCAGTTTCTTATCATCGCCCTTATATAGGAGATGCAATAACGTCGGCAAAATGATAAGAAGCAGCGGAAGTGCTATAACGAATCCGCCAATAACAGCAATTGCCAGTGGCTGGTGCATCTGAGCACCGGTACCAACCCCGATGGCAAGAGGCATAAGTGCTATTATTGCTCCCAGTGCAGTCATAAGCTTTGGCCTTAAACGGGTTGATATTGCGTAAACAAGAGATTCATCAACCGTTCCTCTTTCCCTGTTGGTATTGAATTGCTGAAAAGTGAATATTGCATTCTCACCTATAATACCAACAATCATTATCAATCCTGTGTAGCTGCCCACATTTAACGGTGTATTTGTAATGAAAAGGGCAATCAGACTCCCCGAGATTCCCAGAACAGCGATAAAAAGTATTGAGCAGGCTGCACGGAAATCTTTAAAGAGAAACAGCATCAGCGCAAACACCAGGAGGCTTGATAAAATCAATATCAGAAGGAGTTCCTCGAAGGATTTCTGCTGATCGGCATATTCACCACCATATTCAATATTATATCCTTCGGGAAGAAATATTTTGGAATCAATAGTTTTCTGTATCTCTTTCATAGCAGTGCCAAGGTCTTTGTTATTCAACCTGGCAGTTACAATGGAAACTGATTTAAGGTTATCCCTGTTAATTTCTGCTACACCTTCGTTAAGTCTGATGGTGCGATAATGTTGCCAGTGGTTTAAGTTTCCCGTCAGGAAGGAAAACAAACTGATTCTTTAAATTTTCAAGACTGTTTTTAGTACTGTTGGGATAAATCATTCTGATAGCTGTCATCTGCTCTTTCTCAAGGATACTTCCGATTATATTTCCTTCAACCATTGTCTGAAGTTGAAACTGGAATGAGGTCGGTGATATTTTGAACTGTGCAAGCTTCTGCTGATCAGGAACTACTTCTATAGAGGGGCCGGCAATAATAACGCCATCAAAAACATCCTCAACCCCTTCAATCTTTTCAACTTCACCGGCTACTTTTCTGGCCAATTCATTCAGAGTGTTGGGATCACTGCCAAATATTTTTATTTCTATCGGTTGAACTGATGCCATAAGATCTCCCAGCATGTCACCAATTACCTGTCCGAAATCAATTTCAAGTGCAGGTTGTGTTGCCTCAATCTTCTTCCTGATATCATCAATAACTTCAACAGTGCTTCTTTTCCTGGCATCTTTTAAATGTATCAGGTAATCACCACATTAGGCTCGGTATTAAAATCCCATCTGGGCACCAGTTCTCCTTGAATACGTTTCCACCTCCGGTACCTTGACAATTATTTTTTCAACCTCTCTCAACATCCTGTCAGTCTCTTCCAGTGATGTTCCCGGAGGAGCTTTGTAATCGAGCACAATTGACCCTTCATCCATTTCAGGAAGGAAGCCAGTTTCAAGACGGGGAAGAATATAAACTATCGATAAAAGCAGAAGCAGAACAAAGAGAATACTTATAACAGGCTTTCGAGAGAAAAAAGCCTACCCAGTTCCTTTTTTTAATAGTTCTTATTTTCTGTTTTTTTCTTTTCAGGGAAGAGCGACCTTATATCGGAAAACCATATATATATGACTGGCAATCCTATCCATGTTACGAAAAATGAACAGACCAGTGTTATTATCATCGTGTTGGTAAGAACATTGAAATAGGCGCCTGCAACACCTCCCAGTAGCATGAATGGCACAAAAATTACGATTGTGCTTAGTGATGATCCGACCATTGATGGGATCAGATATTTTACTGCCTGGTTAACAAGCTGATTAGAAGGCCTGTCGGGAAACTCTTCGTGTGTCCTGTGTATTTGTTCCACAACAACAACAGCATCATCGATTATTAATCCAATAGCAGCGGCAATTGCACCGAATGTCATTATGTTGAGAGTGTACCCTATCGCAGTAAAGTACAATTATTGTCAGGAAGAGAGTTACCGGTATTGTCACAAGAATGGTAGCGCTGGCTCTGAATGATCTTAAAAACATTATTGCTACAATTATTGCCAGTAATAGTCCCAGCCAAAGGCTGTCGTTCACGCTTTTAATAGCTTTGTTCACAAAATCCGCCTGGTCATAATAGAATGAGATATGAACATCGAGAGGAAGTATTTTTTCAAGTTCTTTCTTCTTTGATTCACGTTTTCCGAAAGTTTTATAAGGTTTGTCGTTGGTTGTTTCAGTATTGCTACCAGCAGCCCCTGCCGGCCGTTGGCATTGATCCTGGTATATTCGGTTCTTTCCCTGACATTGATATCAGCAACATCTTTGAGTTTAATAATTCTTTTGCCGTCATTTCTCAGTACGACATTTTCTATATCGTCAGATTATAAAGCCCTGCATCAGTAATGGTCAGATATAATCGCCGGTAATCTGACAGAAAACCATTTGAAGTAATAAAATGATTCTGATTGAGCATATCCCTGATATTTTCAGGTGTTATGGAAAACGTACTCATTTTAAGCTGATTAAGCTCAATCCAGTACTCCTTTGTCTTTCCGCCGATTATACCAACCGATGAAACACCTTCAATCTGGGACAGATAAGGTTTTATTATATATGTCGCAATAAGGTTAAGCTCAATAGGTGTTTTTTTATCACTTTCAACCGTAAATCCTATAACAGGAAGAATGGATGGATTCATCTTTTCGACCTGAATCTGCACATTCGGGCGGCAGGGAGTTTTTAATCTGTGAGATTCGCGATTCAAGCATCTGCTGATTGACATTTATGTCGGCACCCCAGTTAAGAAAAGCAGAGATTTCACAGGTTCCCCTGCTTGTGGTGCTTCTTAATATTTTAAGATCAGGAACTTGTTTAATGGCATCTTCAAGTGGTCTTGTGACTGTCACCATCATTTTATCGACAGGCTGTTCGCCATTATCCGCTATGACTTTTAATTTCGGGAAAGTGATTTCAGGGAAAAGGGAAACCTGAATTTGTCCATAAAGGAATATACCACCAACAATAATGACTGCCAGAATAACAGATATAGGATTCTTATAGGAGAGGAAGAAATTCTTCATACTGTTCATTCCTTTATTATGGTCACCTTAGCAGTATCGGGTAAACCGTAATTACCGGTCAGCAATATTCTGTCGGAAGGAAGAAATACAGGATCTGGTTATCTCGACCTCTTCATTATTCTCAAATCCTTTACTGACAACAATTTTTATAGCAGTACTGTCGTTCAACAGCTTCATTACCCAGAATTCCGTTTGTGTTTCATCGCCCAGCACAGCTTTTTTTGGCAGAACAATCGCGTTTTCATTCGTAGATTTGACAATATTGATAGCTGGCTATAAGGTTGCCCGGTAATCGCTCTCAGCGACTGTAGTTTAACAATATATCTGATTGTCTGCGACTGAATATCCATTTCTGGCAAGTTTTCCGGTTATTGTTCCATTAATCTGCCTGTTATCAGGAAGAATGATCTTGCAGTTTCTGTTTTTTTCAATGTACTTGTCAAGTTCAAAAGGAACATCGAGTATGAAAACCAGACTGTTTTGTTCTGAGACAACTGCCATTTCATCACCTTCCTGCACAAAGTCACCTTTCTGGTAGGAGATGGAATTAATCACCCCTTCTTTATGGGAAATAATATTTATCAGTCCTTTAAAACTTAAGACTTGAGTCTTGCTGTGTCTTTTTGCCAAGTGCCGTTGCTTCACGTGTCCTGATAGTAAAAAGCAACTGACCAGCAGGCAATAAAATCTCCCGGATTTATTAATATTTTCTCAATGTGTTCCTGTTGTGGTGGCCCTTATAATACTCTTATTCATAATAAGTTGCAGTTGCCGGTAACGAAACTGTTGAAGCAACTGATTTATAAGTAACAGGAACAACTGTGACAGGAGTTTTAATTTCACTTGTTTCTTCACGATGTATTTTTCCCATGCCTGCAGGAGATAATAGCAATCCCATTGGCACATGCCAGAAGAAACAGAAATAGTGAGTTTTACTATTTCATTAACATCAGAGTTTATTCTTTATTGTAGTAAAGAGGAAATTCATTTCATTTATAACCTGCAGTTTTTGAACATTTATCAGGTTAATGTTTCTGTTAATTGTTTTATAATTTTTAATCGCATTAATGTATTCTGTCATCTGGATATTACCTGCTTCAAGCTGATCTTTAAGGGCTTTTACAAGCTGATCAGAGGTTTTGAGTTGCTCTTCAGTGCTTTCAGATAAGTCAATTAAGGCTTTAAATTCTGATGTAAGTTGCTGGATCTGCTGAAAATATTGTTTGCTGATAAGTGATTTCATAATTCATTCTGGTGTTTTGGTCAAAATCAAGTTTCTGTTTTTCGATACCTCTTTGTTTGCCGTCATAAATAGGAATGTTCAGACTTATGCCGGCGCTATAGCCAAAATGTCTGTAAAAATTCCATGGATTGCTTGAAAGGAAACCGGCATCAGCAAACCAATTTATTTTTGGTTTATATCTGTATATCAACAGATGATTTTTCGTTTTCTATCCTGATGCTATCAATCTTATAATGAATGAAAGCAGGTGATTTTGAAATATCAGGGGTGCCGCTTTATTTTGAGTTCAGGTTCAACCAGCCCATACCACTCAGAATCATTTATTCCACAGAGTTCGTTCAACGAACTTAGATCTTTTATGTATTGACTTTCAAGCTGTTTAACAAGTATTTCCTGTGACTGTGTCTCCACCAGCAATGCAAGGTAATCAGTTTGTTTATATATTCCGTTTTTTACAAACTGTTTTACAATTTCATTTTCTTTTTTAAACAATTCGAGAAAAGATTTATTAAAATTGAAGTCGCTATAACCTGAATAAGCAGTAAGATATTGTTCAGTAATAAGTTTATTCAATTCGTTGGATGAAATCATGGAAGAATTATTCACTAACTGCCTTTGAAGGTCAATGGTATTATATTGATTAGCAAGCACTTTTTTGTTGAAAATATTCTGAGATACACCCACAACCGCGGTATAATTTCCTCCATTTGTTATTGCCTCGTCATATCCGAAGTTGTGGTAAACGGGCGAGTAAAGAATTTGTGAATTTCCTGCCACCAGAGGCTTTTTTGCAGCCCTGATCAGGAGACTGTCGGCAAAAGATGATTTGATCTGATTTTTGTAATCATTCAACAATGGACTGTTCTGAATTCCTTCATTAATATAAAATTCCAGGCTACGAGTCTGGTTATAGCAAACCATAGTAAGTCCGGAAAAGGTAAAAATCAGGAAGAGCCTTCTTATCATAGTGGTTGATTATCAAAGTTCCAAAAAGTGCAATTTACTTAAAAACAGGATAAACAGCCGAAAATTTATTCCAAAGTAAATATGTGCTATCTTTACTTTTAGACAATTTACACGCCTTTTTTATTCAGACTCAATGATTTTTTTTCAGAATAATCATTTTTAATCAGGTGTCCCTTCAGGGGAAGAATCTTCTGATGAATTGCATCGAGTATCCAGTCAGGCTGAGGAAAGAAATACTCTTCCATTTCGTATGCCGGAGTGATCCAGTTCCTCGATCCTACAACTACAGGAGGTGCATCAAGATAGTCAAATGCCAGCTCTGTTATTGTTTGTGCCATCTCTTTCAGAAATGAACCTCTTGATGAGGCATCACTTGTCAAAACAATTTTGCCTGTTTTTTTAACTGACTGAAGGACAGGTTCGTAATTAAACGGTACAAGCGAACGTGCATCAATAACTTCCGCACTGAGCCCATATTTTTCCTTTAAAATATCAGCAACTTTCATTACCTGGTATAAGGTTGCTCCAATCGAAAGAATTGTTATATCATCTCCTGTCCTTTTAAAATCGGGCTCGCCGATAGGGATCTCATAATAACCTTCAGGCACGCCTGAAGTATGAAACATTTCGCCTGTACCATATATTCTCTGGCTTTCGAAGAATATAACAGGGTCGGTTCCCTGTAATGCCGAATTCATTAATCCTTTAGCATCATATGGAGTTGCAGGGAATACCACTTTTAATCCCGGAATATGTGCTGTAAGGGAGGACCAGTCCTGAGAATGCTGGGCGCCGTATTTTGAACCTACAGAAACTCTTATTACAACCGGCATTTTAATTAAGTTACCACTCATAGCCTGCCATTTAGGCAACTGGTTAAATACTTCATCACCCGCACCGTCCAAGAAAATCACAATACATGATTTCAGCAATGACACGTCCTCCGCACATACCATAACCAATGGCAGTCCCGACAATGGCGCCTTCAGAGATAGGCGAATTGAAGAGCCGATGATAGGGCAGTGCCTCCGTCAGTCCCCGATAAACTGCAAAAGCTCCTCCCCAGTCACGGTTTTCTTCACCCCATGCTGCAAGAGTAGGATCTTTATAAAACCGGTCGATAACAGCTTCAAAAATTGCCATCACGGAACTGGTATAATTTGGCTTTTGAGACAGGTTTGCCTTCTTTGTCTTTATAAAATCTCTCTTTGTTTTTCAGTGATTTTACGCGTGGATTTTCCTCAATAGGAATCAGTACTTCCGGCGTTCCATCTTCCATTTTATCAACAGATCCGTTTGAAAACATCATTCCACCGATTAAGTCAGGATCTTTTTTAAGATCGAACCTTGGCGAAATATCATCATTAATGCTAAGTTTAAGTATTTTAGTCAGAAGTTCTTTTGACTCGCTGGTTATGTTGTCAAGATGGTTCTTCTTAACAATACCGGCAATTACCAGCGATTTTCCATATGCAATAATTGAGTCTTCCTGCTGCCATGCTTCGATTTCCTCTTTTGACCTGTACGATGAGGCATCTGAAGGTGAGTGTCCACTTATTCTGTAGGTAAGGGTATCAAGCAGTACCGGTCCTCTTTTTTCATTCAATATCTGCTTTTTACGTCTGAAAGCATCAATGACTGCAAGTGGATTATATCCATCAATACGTTCGGCATGCATCGATTCAGGATTTACTCCGGCCCCAACCCTTGCAAGAATATCAAAACCCATTGTTTCGCCGCAAGTCTGGCCACCCATGCCATAAAGGTTATTCATAAAATTGAATATCAGTGGCAAGCCCGCCTCTGTATTCTCCGTCCCAGAGTGTCCTGTACTGGTCCATTGTGGCGAAACAGATGCCTTCCCATACAGGTCCGCAGCCCATTGATGCATCACCTATATTGCATACCACTATGCCTGGCTTGCGGTTTATTTTTTTATAAAGAGCTGCTCCGACCGAAATATCACCTGATCCTCCGACAATTGCATTATTGGGATAGATACCAAAAGGAGTGAAGAAATGCATGCATTGATCCACCAAGTCCTTTATTAAACCCGTTTTCACGTGCAAATATTTCAGCATAATGCACCATACAATAAGAAATTAATTGCAAGATCTTTTATATTACCCTGGAAACCATTTTCGACAACTTTCAGCGCAGATCCTCCAAAGTAATTTTTCATCAATTGATAAAGATTGTCTTCGTCGAGTTGCTGATAGCAGATAAACCTTTTGCCAGGATCTCACCATGGCTTCGATGCGATCCGAAAATATAATCATCAATTCCGAGTGTAAATGCCATGCCGACTGCCGAAGCTTCCTGCCCTATTGATAAGTGGGCAGGTCCGGGGTGATTATAAGGAATTCCATTATATTCATTTGTGGTCTTGATGAGATTTAGCATTGTCTCAAATTCCCTGATAACGACCATATCATGGTAAATACTGGTAAAATCCTCCGTATTATATATTTTTTTCTCCTCTTCAATAGACTTATTGTACTGGTTTACCGGAATTTTATCAAATTCAATGAACTTGGTTTACGAATATCTTTCGGATTTAAGTTTTGACTTTTAGGCATGGTTTCCGATTCTTGTTACAAATTGCTTGTTGTTAAATATTGTGGTTTCTATGTCTGGGTATTTATAATTAATTTCTTTTACATCAGAGTTACGTATTTGCAAGAATGCATTACTCCATTTCTCCCATCCTATTCCTCACTCTTTCATTTTTGAAAACCTGAAAGCTTCAATCTGTTCTTTAATCTCTTTCAGAAACAACGTGGCCGGGCCACCATCAATTGCCCTGTGATCGTAAGTGAGAGATAATCCTATATAAGGAACAAAACCAAATACGTTGTTCCCGATATCGGCCGGCCGGTTGATAATTGTGCATACTCCAAGTATTGCTGCCTGTGGCAGATTAACCACCGGGGTAAACATTTCAACACCATAATTACCTAAATTTGAAACGGTAAAAGTTGCTTCAGTACTTTTTATCAATTCGGGGTTAATGTTACCCTTTTTGCAGTATTCTGCAACTGATTTCAGCTCTTTTGACAATTCTTCAAGTTCCAGATCACTAGCATTTTTCACCACAGGGACCATAAGCCCCCTCGGGGTATCAACTGCGAGGCCCAGGTGTACTTTATTGAATGTTCTGATATGGTCATCAAGAAAATGGCTGTTAGCTTCAGGGAATTTTTTAAGCGCTTTTATCACACACCAGCATATCATATCATTAAGGGTGATATCCTGCTGACTTTTATCAGTTAAAAGATTATTCTTGATTTTTTGTCTTGCTTCTAGAAGAAGCCGGACATCAGCGCTCATATGATGTGTCAGCTGTGCAGAATTCTGCAGAGAAGCGAACATGGCTTTTGCAATAAGCTTTCTGACATTGCTCAATGGATGATCTGAATATTCTTCTCCGCTGTTAACTAAGTGCAATCTTTCAATATCCCTGGCAATTATTCTTCCGTTTGATCCGGACCCATGCAGGTTTGTGTAATTCAGACCTTCATTTCTGGCCATCATCTTCGCTCTCGGCGATATCCTGATCTTATTCTCATGAGGCAATGAAACCTCTGAAATATTTGCACCCACTGCTGCTTTTGAAGCATAAGAAACTGTATGAGATGTAACAGTTTCCGCCTTGGTATTTATGTGCCCAGGATTGAAGGATTCTGTCTTTTCATTACTATTGCCAATCACTGCAACATTGACCAGAACAGGGACCTCCTCACCGTCCCCAAAATAAACATCCAGAAGTATTCCTTCAACAGGCGCCTCGAGATCAAAAGAAGCCTTGTCCGTCTCGTAGGAAAACAGGATATCGCCGACATTTACCCTTTCACCTTTATTTTTAAACCATCGGGTAATTATACATGTCTCAACGGACTGCCCCTGTTTTGGCATTATTACAGCTGTTGCCATTGATTTATCAGTTTTTATGATGTTACTACGACTTTATCTCCTTTGTGTTACCTTTTGCAGTCCTTTGCGGCCCTTTGTGGTTAAAAGATTTTCTTACCACAAAGGAAAACAAAGGTCCCGGCAACTATCAGGATCACTTAGGTACACTGAGTTACATTTTAAAAGTTCTTTCTCGAAGCACATCTGTTTAACTTATTACAATAAGTAAACTAAATGAATAAAACTATTTATTGATGTTATTATAAATCAATACATACAAAAATAACTTATTTAACTTGTATTTACAAGTAAAAAATTAATATATTTACACAGAAATAGTCTGGAGTGGACTGAAGATAAGAGTATTCAGAGTTAATAAAGGCTTAAATTTTATGTTAAGATATTAACTACGGGTATATATGGAACTTGACTCACTTCAGGCACTGATTTCCTTTTTTTTTAAAATATCAGTTATTTAAAATGGTCACTCCGGGGAGCATACCACAGTACAGGCGACTTTTTGAGATTCTAAGAAAGCATATTTCAGATGGTGTTTACAAGGAAGGTGATCTTTTGCCATCGGAGAATGAGTTATGCAGTTTATATGGAATGACCCGACCGACAGTCCGCCAGTCATTAAGTACCCTTGCTAATGAAGGATATATAAGGAAGCATCAGGGAAAAGGAAGCATTGTTCATCACCTCCCGAGAGAGATTGGCATCCTTTCCGTATCAGGAACTACAACAGCAGTCGGGGCCCGTAAATTAAATACTAAGATAATTGTAAAGCCTGTATTGAGGCAATGGCCTGCTGATTTTATGTTTACACTTACTGAACTGGAAAAGGAATCGGGATGCATTTACATGGAAAGGGTCAGGTTTCTTGATGCTGCTCCTATATTTTATGATATCAGTTTTATCGCGAATATAAATCTTCCCAGGATAACGGCACGGCAGTTTGAAAACAAATCTCTTTTCCGGATACTAAGAGATTATTACCATATCGAAATTAAAGGAGGTGAGCAGAGAATAAAAGCCATCCCGGCAACTTTGAAGATCAGCAGGTTCCTCCATCTGGGAAAAGGTCAGCCGGTACTTCACCTTGAGAAGAAAAATTGAGACCAATAACCCCGATCTTTTTATCTATTCTTCCATATGCTGCAATACTGAAGAATATTCAATATTCGGAAGATTTTAGAAACTGCCGGCCTGTTGGGTGAGAAGAAAATTGTTATTTTTATGCTCATGAATTCCTGAAAATTAATCAATCTGATAACTAATAAATTTTACTATGAAAGATCAAAAGAAAGGATGGTCACGACGCCAGTTTATAAATTCCGGCATTGCGGGTATTGCAGGTATGATGATACTTCCGAAAATTTCAGCTTCTGAAAAACCTCACGTTATGGCGGACCTCAGGCTTGGGTTTATAGGCATGGGCCAGCAATCAATGTTTCTGCTCAATGGATTTCTTCAGATACCTGGAGTACAGGTCCTTGCAGGCTGTGATGTTTACGGTGTCAAACGGAAGCGTTTTGAGAAACGTGTCAAGGCTTTTTATAGAAAAGCCGGAAAAGAAGCAAAAGTTGATACTTATGAAAAATACCAGGATCTGTTGACAGACCAGATATAGATGCTGTGGTCATTGCCGTTCCTGACCATTCTCATGCAATGATAGCAATAGCTGCATGTAAAACAGGCAAGGATGTCTATCTTGAGAAACCAATGACTTTTACCATCAGGGAGGGGCAGGAATTAAAAAAGGCAGTTCGTAAATACAACAGGATTCTGGCTGTTGGAAGCCAGCAGAGATCTGATCCGGGTTTTCAGCATGCCGTAAAACTTGTACAGACAGGTGTTATTGGAAAAATAACAAAAGTGAACGCCTATGTCGGGGCTCCTCCAAAGCCCTATGATCTGCCGGCAGAACCGGTACCTGCCGACCTGAACTGGGATCTCTGGCTGGGACCACTTCCCGAAACAATTCATTATAACAGTCAGCTGGATCCTCCGATAACAATTGATCCTGAACAGAATGAAAAGTTCTGGGGAGCATGGCGCTGGTACAAAGAAACCGGAGGCGGATACACCACAGACTGGGGTGCCCATATGTTCGATATTGCCCAATGGGGACTGGGCATGGACAGGAATGGTCCGGTTGAGGCCTCTCCGTTAGGTGACGGCACTGAATATATGACATTTAAATATGCCTCCGGAGTGGTAATGACATCGGAACCATTTGACAAACAAAAAACAAAAGGTGTTAAATTCTGGGGAGATAAAGGATGGATTGAAGTTGCCAGGGGTTATTTCAATGCTTCTGATCAGAAGTTTATTCCGGAGAAGAGCAAAGGATCCAGAAGGACCCTATCAGACGAAGATACCACATCAGCTAAACTTTATTGAATCCGTCAGATCAAGAAAAGATCCTGTGGTGCCTGTTGTAATTCGACACCGCGGCGGAAATTATCTGTAAAATTAGGAAATATTGCCTGCTCACTTAAACGGACTGTAAAATGGAATCCTTCAACTGAAACATTTATCGATGATAAAGATGGAGCAGCAACAAAAATGCTGCAATATGAGTACCGGAATGGATGGAAGCTGGTTTAGATAAAACGAGAATATTAATTAATTTTGTAGAGACGCCCGCATTGGGCGTCTTTACGTTTTTTTGACATTTTTTAATATTAGACCACCGAGATCGTCGACGCGTACAACAACACCGGGACGGTCGTAAAGAAGAAGGAAGACACCCACAAGATGGCCCAGGCCAACCGCGCCTTCGCCCATTTCCGCTGGTAAGGAACGCCCCATGTCCGTTGCCGCTGCCGTCCTGATCTCACTGTCGTCACCGACAAGGCCGATTTCCCCGGTCAACTCGCCGCACCGGCCGTTTCCGCTCGAGTGGACGCGCAACATCGGCATCGCCGCGCACATCGACGCCGGCAAGACCACCACGACCGAGCGCATCCTCTTCTATTCCGGCGCCGTCCACAAGATGGGCGAGGTGCACGAGGGCACCACGGTCACCGACTGGATGGAGCAGGAGCGCGAGCGCGGCATCACGATCACCGCCGCCGCCATCTCCTGCGCCTGGAACGCCTCCTGCGGGCCCTGGAAGGGGATCAAGCAGCGCGATCAATATCATCGACACTCCCGGGCACGTGGATTTCACGGCCGAGGTCGAGCGCTCGCTGCGCGTCCTCGACGGCGCGATCACGGTCTTCGACGCCGTGGCCGGCGTGCAGCCCCAGTCCGAGACGGTCTGGCGGCAGGCGAACAAGTACCGCGTCCCGCGGATCGCCTTCATCAACAAGATGGACCGCGTCGGCGCGGATTTTCACCGCGCGGTCGACGACATCCGGGTCAAGCTCAAGGGCAACGCCCATGCGCTTTTCCTCCGATCGGCGCGGAGGACAATTTCACGGGGCTGATCGATCTGGTGCAGATGGTCGCCTACATCTTCCCGCCGGAAAAGGACGATCCGCTGGGCCTCAATCCGGTGATCGACGCCGATCCCGGACGACATGCTGGCGGAGGCCGGGGATACCGCGAGAAGCTGATCGAGGCGGTGGCGGATTTCGACGATGGGGTCGCGCACAAGTTTCTCGAGCGGAGAGGAGATTACCGGTCGACGAGCTCATCCTGGCGATCCGCAAGGCGACGATCTCGCTCAATTTCTGCGGCGTCGTCCCCGGTTCCGCCTTCAAGAAGAAGGGCGTCCAGCGCCTGCTCGACTGCGTCGTCAACTACCTTCCCAGCCCGATCGACGTGCCGCCCGATGAAGGGCCAGGACAGCGACGGCAAGGAGGTCCTGGCGGTGGTCGACGACAAGGCAAGCTCGCCGGCCTCGCCTTCAAGCTCTGGACCGATCCGTTCGTCGGCAAGATCGTCTTTTTCCGCGTCTACACCGGCACGGTCAAGCGGGGCATGTCGATGTACAATCCGCGCACGCGCCGCAGCGAGCGGGTCTCGCCGCCTGGTGCTGATGCGCGCGATCGAGCGCGAGGAAATCGAGGCCGCCTATTCGGGCGACATCTGCGCCCTGGTCGGCGTCAAGGACGTCATCACGGGCGACACCCTCTGCGACGAGGATTTCGACATCCGGCTCGAGCCGCCGTCCTTCCCGGAGCCGGTCATCTCGATGTCGATCGAGCCCAATCCGAAGGCCGACCAGGAAAAGATGGGCGCCGCGCTCCAGCGCCTCGTCGCCGAGGATCCGACCCTGCGGGTATCGACCGATCCGGACAGCGGCCAGACGATCCTCTCCGGCATGGGCGAGCTCACCTCGACATCATCCGCGACCGGATGAAGCGCGAGTTCAAGGTCGAGGCACCGCCGGCAAGCCGCAGATCGCCTATCGCGAGACGGTCACCAAGCACGCCGAAGGCGAGGGCAAATTCATCCGCCAGTCCGGCGGCAAGGGCCAGTACGGGCATGTCGTCGTCAAGCTCGAGCCGAACGCGAAGGGCAAGGGCGTCGAGGTCATCGACAAGATCGTCGGCGGCACGATCCCGAAGGAATTCATCAAGCCGACGATCGCCGGCATCATGGAAGGCTGCCACAACGGCACCATCGCCGGCCACCCCGTGGTCGACGTCAAGGTGAGCATCGTCGACGGTTCCTTCCACGAGGTGGACTCCTCGGAGCTCGCCTTCAAGATGGCCGGCATTTTCGCATTCAAGGATGCGATGAAGAAGGCCAGGCCGATCCTGCTGGAGCCCATCATGGGAGTCGAGGTCACGACGCCCGA
>CAVVGP010000039.1:0-17730 GCA_963747625.1 uncultured Bacteroidales bacterium
TTTTTTTGTTGCTGACCAGTTTACGTATTGCTCCGTAAATCATTTTCAAGAATGTTATTTACCAGCTCCGTTTGCGCCTATAATTCCATAGCAGTTGCCGGGGTAAAAATGAGATTAACATCCTGGAATAAGATGCGTTTTCCAAACTGTATACTAAGATTTGCTGCTGTAATCATTTATAAGAATATCTGACAGATAACTGAAGAAAAGAGCGTGCAAAAGTAAATAATTAAATCAATTAACAAAAAACAGGTCAGTATGGAGAATTAATTTCAGCAACAAACTGATAAAGCAGAGGCTGAGCCTGAAATTGATACCTTAGCCTCAATCTCAACCTTAACCTCGACCTCAACCTTATTTGTTTTCCGGAAACCGGCCCGACAACTGCCTTTCAACCATCCATCCGGGATATTCCGGTGTCAGGGCACTTATAGCATCCAGTTCATTTATCTCGTTCTGTGTAAGCTGCAACTCGGTGGACGCAATGTTATCAAGCAGTTGTTCCTTATTTTTTGCTCCTATAATAACGCTTGTTACGCCGGCTTTATCTTTAGTCCATGATAGGGCTACCCTCGCAGCAGTACTTTATATCGTTCTCCTATTTTTATCATTAAATCTATTATATCAAAAGCTTTTTCCTTATTAACAGGAGGAAAATCGAAATTATCTCTCCTGCTGGCTCCTGCGTTTTTGATCTGCCTTGTATATTTTCCAGAGAGGAATCCGCCTGCCAGCGGACTCCATGGCATAATACTTATACCTTCACTCAGGGCCATGGGCACTATTTCCCTTTCAATATCACGGCTGGCAATTGTATAATAGTTCTGAGAAGCAACGAACTTTGACCAGCCAAGATTACCCGCTATGCTATTTGCTTTCATGACCATCCACGCAGGATGATTACTTACTCCAAGGTAGCGTACTTTACCCGACCTCACAACGTCTTCAAGTCCGCGCATGGTTTCTTCCAGCGGCGTTACAGGATCCACACCATGAATATAAAGCATATCAATATGCGAAAGACCAAGCCTTTTCAAACTATCATCCACTGAATCGTGTATATGAAGTTTAGACAATCCTACCTGGTTTGCCCCTTCCCCCATCCTCAGCCTCACTTTTGTTGCAATGAATACAGTCTGCCGATTAATTCCAAGTTGTTTTAAAGCTTTGCCAAACAGCGATTCTGCCAATCCTTCAGAATAGGCATTAGCCGTATCAAAAAAATTAATGCCATGGTCAATTGCTGTCTTGACTAACTGAGTCACTTCATCTTCAGGCAACTGACCTATAGCACTCCAATAACCTTTACCTCCGAATGTCATGGTTCCCATGCAAAGTTCAGAAACCAGGACTCCTGTTTTACCTAGTTGTTTGTATTTCATAATAAGATTTATATTGATTAAAACTGTGTTTTTTTTATAATAGCATAAAACTGACTTTATTATGTTTTATAGTTTAACTTTTTACAATTTAATCAAGTCGCTTTTTTAACATTGTACATAGGATTTTGTTCAACAATCAGCCAGATTCCAGATATTTAAAAGCAAGTGGGGCAAATCAATGCATATCAGGGAAGGTATACAGTATAATCAGATTCTTTCTCATAGTTTTGAAACAATCATACAGAAAAGCCTGGCAGTTAAGTTCCAGGCTTCTGTCCTTGATCCCCTTTCACAAGGATTCCTAACTTTCCCTGTGCGAATTGAATCTGATATGAATGATAATTAATGAAAAAATTTAAACCATTAAACTGAAAAGTGAGTCCGATATTTTTTAAGACCAACGGTTTCTTCAAAGGCCCTGACAAACCTAAGAAAAAAGTTTGAATAATCCACCTGGTCAAAATAATCATAAGTTTCAGCAGGTGTTGTAGGCACATCATCAAAATGGTTTATTTCAATGGCTTTTTCAGATATCGATTCTGCAAAGTCGATCCTTTCCCCTTCAATTCTGTTATAAAAGTGCCACCTGCTATTCTTTTTGGTTTTTAATATTTCAGCACCAAAGATATCATGTAAAAGCAGTGATATAATGCTGTCCTGACCACTTGCCTGATTTGCCTTTCTAATCCTTCTTCTTGAATCAGTTGCCAGGCTTTTTTTAAGCGCCTTGCGCACAATCAATTTATTAAACATCTTCGTATGCATTTGATATTAACAATTAACAATCAATAAAATTTATCTCATCTTTAGAATATGAACGAGACAAACTAATAATAACATTATAAAGTTAAAACCAATAAATTTAGGATGCATTACAAAAAATCTGAAAAAAGTTGCATGATTTACAGATGCAAAACAGATCAAATGTTATTATTATAAATGATCTTAATAAAGATCTTATTTTTAACGATCTATCTACTAAATTATACTAGATAAACTCAGCTTTACAATAAAATCAAAAATGAAATATTTCCCTATTTGATATTGTTAAAATCATTCAGATTAAAACCATCCGGGTTCTCATTGGTAATTTTCCTAAAATTGTAATAATAAAGATTCCCATCTGTATCAAATAACATATCAAAACATTTACCTGCACCTTCATCCTTTGGCGGACCAACATGAAAATTGAATAATGTATGAGCTTACCTGCAGCGATCTCCTTTTGGAGATCATCAATAGAAAGCAATTTAATACTATAAGGGTACGCCGTTTTGATCTTCTCAGGTAAATCAGCATTTGGAGCCATTTTATCTTTATCAAATAATAATTCCTTATCCTTAAAACCTGATTTGTTGTAGTACTTTAATCCATTCAGCAAGATCAGGAAACGATATTTCTCAAGATTCTTAACATGTATCTGCATAAATTTTACAATTGCAGGCATAACATATTCATAATCTGTTCCTTTATCTCCCGTATATGAGATAGGAATACTGCAATACTCCGGCATCACAGATAAATTGCCAGATGTGTCTCCAAGTACGAGGTTAATGTAACGGTAACTGACACCAGCCGGGTCTTTATCATAATCTTCATTAATTAGGACAATAAAAGAATATTTTGGGTCAGTTCGCCGCTTTTCAAACTCATTCTGGCTTATAAACTCATAACTTGTGGATTTCCAGTATTTCTGAACTGCATCTTTAATATAGGCATTATAAAAACTAATACCATCTTCAAGCACAACGCAGGTTTTGGTGTTCTTAAACATCTCTATCTGACGTTTTGATGCCAGTGGAGCATTTGCCATAGTACCAAGGTAAAAGAGGCCGAATGTAAAAATCAGAATAATCTTTTTCAAATTTCTCCCTGTAGTGGCCAATGCATCATAATGTGATAAAATCGAATTTTTCATTATTGTGTTTTTGATTTTAAAGTTATATCCTAATTATTACAACGCAAAATCTGACAAATTATTTGCAAAAAAGTAACTCCTGGTACAGGCTGCTTTGAAATTATTCAACAAAGAGCCAGTTTATTATAATTGATATTTCTGTGTTGCCTGAATTGTACTGGTGTCAATCCTGTGACACTCTTAAATTCGCTTGACAGGTTTGTTATGCTTTTGTAATGCATTCTGGCTGCGATATCGGAAATGTTAAGATTACTTTGCCCGAGTAATTCCTTTACCCGTTCAATTTTTTGTCTGATTATGTATTTTTCAATAGTAATGCCTTCAATCTCTGAAAAAAGGATATTAAGGGAAGAAAAACTTTCATTTATCATAATACTAATGAAATCAGAATAACTGGTTTTTAAATCCTCATCTGAGTATATTTTAAGATCAAAAATGGCTCTTTTTAATTTCTCAATTAGATTTGTATCCCGGGTGTCAATCAATTCAAATCCAAATTGTTCCAACGATGAGTGCAGCAACTGATGCTGTATTAAGGTCAGCTTTTTTATGATTGTCACTTCACCAGTTTCTACTGATAAATATGGTATCCCTAATTTATCCAGTTCAGCTTTGACTATCGCATTACAGCGATGACATACCATATTTTTAATATAAATTTTCATAACCTGGGCTCCCTTATAAACCGCACTGCTTCCAGACCCTGCCAATGATGAATTACAAAGACTTTAATTTATTGAACGAAATTCATGTCTTATCTCGATAGATGGCAGATTAAATTATGAGATTTTGACCTGCCATTAAAAACCCTAAAAAAGAAGAATTGATATAATATGATTGTTTAAAAACTTCCTCAACAAATACATTAATTATAGCTAAAGAATTATTTTTCAATTACTTGATATATCTTTATCATTCTCATCCTGAAAAACACAAAGTTGAGGTTTTTAACCCCGTTGTTAATTACATAACTATGAAAATAAGTATACATGATTGCACATTCTTATTCTTTTCTAATAACCACTTCCCGCAGAGTTGTTTGCCCGGCTCCGATTACAATTTCATATAATTCCATTGAATTAGAATTAACTTTAGACGGTTGCACGCTTTTAAGAATATCAGATCTGTAAGTGCCTCAGAGCTTTTCGAAATCAGACTTGCCAGCGCATCTATTGATTCTCCTGCTTTTCCGGTAGAGGTGTAACCAAAAGTGTCCAAGGTGCCATCTTTGAATTTAAGATTTACTTTTCGCGAATTTAACCCGTCGCGTATATTCATATACTGTGGGTTAGCAAGATCAGGAAGGTAGATAACCGTTGTTTTTACAATTTTGTTCGTTTCAGGATTTCTTTCCACAAGCAAAAACGGTTTTGTGGTATAATATTTCAAACCGGTTTTTTCAGTCAGGCTCTTATCAGAGTAGATCTGAACCGGGGCACATCCTTCAAATACAATGATGATCAGGCTAATAATAGAGGCGAGTACTGAACTTTTCATAATAAATAAATTTTAAGGTTTGCAGAATTGTGGAATAAAATTAAAAAATTATTTCATTCATGTCAAGTGCAGCGAGTCAACTTAAAAATCTCACAATCATTATAAAACCAGCAGTCCGAAAAGGATTGTCACGAAATGTACTTTGTCATCAACATACCTTACTATTTACAACTCTTTGATACCCAGAATTTATTTATATCGGTCCATTTTGAGACCATGGGCCTCAAGAATTTGCGTTTTGTCTGTTCAATAGTCAGTCCCCTTATTTCAATGTCATTTAAGGATAGAGGTTCCATCCCTGCCTTGTGAGCAAGGCTAATGGCCGGAATTTCATAAAGTTCAAAACCCATTAATATTGCTCCCACCATATCAGTCGCCAGAGGAGACGTCCCGGCTAAGATTAATCCCATGTCGACAAGGATGCCATCAAACGGGCCATTCCCTGCCATGGCGCTGGTCGCATCAATTAAAGAAAAACCAGTTCTGACAGCGCGGTTCATATCAATTACTTCATAAGCAACTCCTTCAGAACCTTTTTCAGCTGCCCTGTCATGCAGCCACGATCTTACGGAATAATATTCAGTACCCGGATACAGTCCTATCAGGTTTTTCATAGCAAGAGTCACAGTTGCCAGAGAATGTGTTTTCATCATAGGTACTGAACATACAAGGTCAACAGCAGTAAGTACTTTATGTATTTTCACCGATCTTGCCGCAAATCCTCCCTCCAATGGCACTTCGACGATATCTCCGGAATGCAGATTAATTAAGGGGATATTCAAGTGATTCAGCCATATCTGTGTACCCAAGATTATCAAATACATATTTTTGCATCCGGTCAAGAATATCTTTCCTTTTTGTCCTGTAAGTGTCACTACCTATTACATTGAAAGACTCAGCGGCAGCAGCATCCTTCTCCTACCATTACCTCTTTCCCTTCCCTTTTAAGCATTTGTGCAAGGGCTTTTATGACCTCAACTTTGGTGGTACAGCGCCTGTCTGGAGCAACAAGATTTGGTTTAAGTAAAATGCTGGTTTTCCCTTCAGTCACACTCTTAATTCCGCCCAGGAGATCTACTGCTTCTTCGACAGCTTTAACCACATCACCATTTTTGACTCTTACAATGCTCACAATATCCTTCTGGAACCTGGCATGAATAGTTTCAGAACAGATATTTTTAAATCCTAAAAATGAAGATCCTATTGCTGCAACAGTTGAAGTAGCGATGAATTTACGTCTTGAAATATTATTCTTTTTCATAGCGCACTTTTAAAAAGATTACCATAATCAAACCGTTGAGTTTCAGTTTAAAGAGACTTTAACTTTTTTGTTCAATATCTTATCTGAAAAAGCCCCCCAGGATAAAGGATAGGATAAGGTAATCATATTGGAGGAAAAAATTCCCTGTTTTCCTGACAAGTGGCATCGAATTTTTTATGGCATTTGTAAAATAATTTATACCTGGAAAATAAATCAGGGAGTATCCATATTAAAGTTAAAATAATGAACTCAACACCAATAAATACCAGAATGTTTAAAAACAATTGTCGTCTTTCCTCCATTCTAGTATTTTCAAGCAGGATACTGCTCATTAATTTCTCATCAAACAGGGGATCTGGCAACTCTAACCTGCTTTCAGACATAATTTCTTTTGTCAGCTTTTCAATAATCTCGTTGTCCATTACAGTATACTTTTAAGTTCCAATTTTAAATTTTCTTCCAGAATCATATACATTTTTTTCTTGCTCTTAACAATTTCATTTTCACATTTTCAGGTTTAATACCGGTTATAAGAGTTATCTCTTCTATGGAATTTTCATTCAGATAGAACAAGGTAAGCAGAAGGCTATCTTCTTCGGGAAGGTCTTTGAGTGCTGAATTGATAAAATTTACCCGCTCATCATGAGTCAGATTTTTATACACTGAGTCAATCTCTTCAAACTGAGTATCAGGTATAGCGTTTATATCTATTTCGATAACTGGTTTTTTTGCCTGACTTCTTACAGATAAAGCTCTGTTGACCACAATTCTGTAAAACCATGTTGAGAACTTTGAACTCTGTTTGAATTTATGAAGAGATTTATATGCCCTCACAAAAGAATCCTGGACAACCTCTTCGGCATCTTCTCTGTTATTGACGATCCGGAACGCTATTGAGTATGCCATATCTTTATACTGAGTAACGAAATACGAGAACCCGTTCGGGTTACCGTCAAGAACCTCCCGGATAAACTGACTTTCCATTTATTCATTAATTCTTACCTGAAGATATTCTCTTCTGATAAAAATGATAAGCAAGGAAACCGAAACCGACAAAAAAGGCTGGAAGAATAAAAACCAGTGAAGCATTGTCTGTGTTGGAATGAAACATCGAAAAAGCAGCAATTATCCTTCCCAGTCCGCCAAACACAAGGATCAATCCAATCAATAACACCCTGTTGGGTGATGTTCTTTGCGGTACACGATCTGCCAGGTTTGGATCCATTCCCTTTTCAATCAGGGCAAGTCTTTCTTTATTCCTGGCTTCAATTTTTGCAAGTCTTTCCTCCTTGCCTCCAATATGTCTGACTATAATCAGCCATATTGCAATTCCTGTACCTCCAACCACTGCAATAAATGCAATGAGTAAACCAATAATTGTAGCTGAGTCCATTTTTTTAATATTTAAGTTTAAATTTATAAATTAATCTAAATCAAGTCAATAACAAAATAATCATTTTCAGTAGGTAAATTCTATTAATCTTTCTAAACTGGTTTCCTGGATATAAGACTTATAAATGAAGTCCCAGGTAACTGATTTTATTGAATTTTTCCCCCAGTTCAATAATATACCCATCCATGTCCTTCTTACAAGGAAATGATATTATGAAATCATTATAATGAATGAAGGAATAAAAACAAGAAGCATCTTAACAGTCCAATGAACCAGTAATGGAAATACCTGTATCTGAAAATACAGAATAATATGGAATTCAACTTTATTCGATACTTACAGGTTGCTGATTTTTCTTACTTGTCAAAATGTATCTGGCATAACTTTCTTCATATGCCTGTACAAAGAATTATAACTTTTCTGAAATTTCTTTAAAGAGCCTGGGCCACCAGTTTATTTTGCCCCATTTGAACCCGTTTCTTACTATGATTATTTGTTTTTCAGGGCAGACGTATATGAATTGACCGAGCATTCCTATTGCCAGAAAATCGTAATTATCTGAATCTGATTTCAGACCCCACCAGCCATATTTATAATAAAGTTGCTTATCATTGAAAAACATTGAATACGGATAGAAATTTTTTGAGACATAATAATGATCATCCGGGATCTGTAGAGGACAAGTAGACTCTTCTGTCCACTTTCCGGATATAATTTGTTTATTGTTCCATCTGCCATGGTTCAGAAATAATCGTCCGAACCTGGCAAAGTCAATACTCCTGGCATTTATTCCGCTTTCCATCTTTGGAAAACCGGTTTTCCTGCTGTCAGTGCTCCATGCTGCCGGAAATTCCATCTGTATTGGCTTCCAGATTTTATTCTGCAGATATTCAATGGGAGAACAATTAGTCGAACGTTCAAGAATGATGCCGAGCAAAATTGTATTATAATTCACATACTTAAAATACTTACCCGGCTGATACTCCTGCTTCACATTTTTAAGAACAAGTTTTTTTAAATCGGGATAATGATATGATTTAGGTTCGTCTGCCCATGGATAATAGGAGTGGTTATATCTTATTCCTGATGACATGCTTATAAGATGTTTAAGAGACAAAGAATCTGAGACTTTGCCCTTTAGTTCAGGTATATAATCAACTACTCTGTCATCAATGCTTTTTATAAACCCTTCATCAATTGCAATACCTATTAATGCTGATGTAAATGATTTTGATGTCGAAAAAGAAGTATTTATTGAGTCACGCCGATGATTATTAAAGTACTCTTCATATAATATGGCATCATCCTTTATAACAATAAATGATGTGGTACCTGTAGATTCCAGAAATTTATTCAGTGAAGTTCTTACAATTTCATTTCTATATCTGAATTCCATATTCCTTAATAAACCTGAATTATAAAATGCATTGGATTCATCTTTTTTGAATTCAAAAAATGATTCCTCACATAGTATTTTCTTTGAAGAAAATTTTTTATAATCCTCAATGGTTACATTATTCCAGAAAACATATCTTCCCAAATAACATAAAGCAGTCGACATAAAATAATTTTTACTAAAAGACGTGTCACAGTAAAGTATGATGCGTATGAAGAAATTATTTCAGGTTAAAATATACATGTATAAATTATTCATGCATAAATCAGTTTATTCATATTTAAGTGATTGTGCAGGATTAATGGTCGCAGTTCTGAGAATCCTGTAACTAATAGTCATTAAAGCTATTCCAAGAGCAATTGTCAGACCGGCAACAAAGCTGAAAACTCCGAGGTTAATTCTGTAATAAAAGTTCTGAAGCCATTTGCCTGCAACATAATAGACAATCGGCCATGCGATAAGGGCTGAGATAGAAACAAGTACAATGATCTCCCTGGAAATTACCACGTATATACCTGCAACCGAAGAGCCCATAGCTTTTCTGACACCTATCTCTTTGGTTCTCTGTTCCACTGTAAATGATGTAAGTCCGAAGAGGCCAGTGCAGCTATAAAAATTGCAAGGATTGAAAAGATCACGGCCATCTTTGCATTTTGTTTTTCCTGCACATACATCTGTTCAAAGTCGGCATCTAGAAAATAGTATTGAAGCGGCGTATTGGCTGCATATTCTTTCCATACATTTTCAATTTCATTTATGGTCTTTGAATAATTGAGTGGTGAAAGTTTAACGGTAATATAGCCCCAGAAAAAATTATCAGTCTGAAAGAGGAGAATATAAGGGCCGATCGGGTTACGAAGTGATTCAAAATTGAAGTTTTTTACGACTCCTATCACGGGGATATATTTTCTTGATCTGGCTTCACCCGGCTCTACAAATCTTGCTTTTACAGGATTAGGTATTCCGAAATTTTTTATAACGCTTTCATTCACAAGGCATGCGTCCTTATCGGTAGCAAATGATTCATTAAATGATCTTCCAGAGGCAAGTTTCATACCATAAGTATCAAGATAATCATAATCAACCCAGTTTGTTATCATCAGAAACGATTCATCTTTCCTTCCTTCCAGGCCGTACCCGTTGTTATTATTTATTCGTCCCGGAACAGCTGTAGAACTCGATATATTAATAACCCCTGAAATTCTTTTTACAGCCTCCTTGAATGACTTCATTTTTGATCCGATAGCTTCTGCCCTGTTTATTACAATAAGTTGATCCTTATTAAAACCTACATCTTTATTCAGCATATATTTTATCTGCCTGTACATAACCATTGTACAGACAATAAGCAGGATTGAAACAGCGAACTGAAATACTACTAATATCCGCCTGAGATGTCCGTTTTTCATGCTGTTCTTTACACTTCCCTTCAGCACTTCGTAAGGATTAAATGCTGAAAGGAAGAATGCAGGATAACTGCCTGAAAGAATACCCACAATAACCGAGAAAAGAATCAGGACAGGAATGGTATACCAGTTCGTAAAAAGATTCAATACCAGGTTTGTCCCAAGCAGGTTATTAAAATACGGCAGAGAGACTTTAATAAAAATCAATGCAATAACCAGTGAAATGAATGCAAGAATGAATGACTCAGAAAGAAATTGTGCTATCAGCAAACTTCTTGTTGAACCTCCGATCTTTTTTATGCCAACCTCTTTTGCTCTCCTGGAGGCCTGGGCAGTTGAAAGATTCATGAAGTTTATTGCTGCTATTAAAACAATAAGTATTGCAATAGCTCCAAATATTAACAGGTATTTCGGATCGCTTGCCGCTTTAAATTCCTGCTGAATTGATGTATCGAGATGGATATCTTTAATATTTTGAAGGAAAAACCTATATTTGTTACCCTGTTTAGCAAAATCGCTCACCGAAATTCCCATGTATTGCTGGATCTCAGGTCCCACATGTTTAACAATCATATCAGGGAACTTAGCATCAACAGTTTTATAACTGGCATTTGGTTTTAAAAGGAAATAAGTACTGAAGCTGTTATTCAGCCAAATCGGAACGCTTGCCCTGGGGTTTGTCATAAGTGATGTTAGCATACTGGCTGCAAAATGAGAATTACCTGGTACATCACCCATGACACCCGTGACAATATATCTTATTGTATCAGAACCAATTTTGACCGGTTTATCTATTGGGTTCTCATTGCCGAAAATCCTTTTAGCAGTTGATTCCGATAATACAACTTTATGAGGAGCATTAAGAAGGTTCTTGGGGTCGCCTCTTAAAACAGGTATTGAGAAAATATTGAAGAATGACGAATCGGCTTCGATTATGTTTTCATCTGTAAACGCTTTACAATTATATTCAACCACCGATGGCCCCTTTTTGGCTAACCTGCAGTAATCTTCAATTTCAGGAAACTCCTTCAGTAATGTTGATCCCATAATTGCGGGCGATGTTGCAATTGTCACTTCCTGACCTCCAATTTTGCCATTGAGAATAACCCTGAAAATTCTGTCTTTCCTGGTATTGTATCGATCATAACTTGCCTCATTTATCACATACAATGAGATGAGAAGGCTGCAGGCAATTCCAATGGATAGTCCCAGAATATTGATGATTACGTATGATCGTTGTCTTTTTAATGACTTTAAGCTATGCTTTAATAAATTGTTTAACATGTTAGTTCTTGTTAGATAGGTTAGTTTAAATCGTTAACTAAAGGTTACTCTTAATTTCTTCAATAATTTTAAGCTCCTTCAATAGACGAAATAAAATCTTCTGTGCTGCAAGAAGGCTAAACATGCACTTAAAAAACCATGTTCAGTTGATGATAATTATACCATTTAGGCGTTCCTGAACGGAACATTGGCAACACGTAAACGCCATGTTACCTGTATTTTACCAGTTTTGCGGATCCTGGATAATTGATCCGGGTTTACACTTTTAAGAAAGTATTTAATAGTACTCAGGTCAGAATATGTTCTGTCAGCTTCTTTATCAATTATAAATCCCATTTTTCTGAAAAAAGCTTCTGCTGCTTCAAAATTTTCAAATTTATTTTCCTCGATATTATGATGTGAGAAAAACTTTTGGGTTTTATCCTCGATTTTAAGACCAGCTTTGTCATGTTTTTTCTTAAGATAAATATCAGCAGTAATCCAGTAACCTCCTCGTTCCTTTAATATCTTACTGATAATATTACAAAGCTTTTCCTTTTCATTAAGATTCAGGTACATCAATAATCCTTCATTTATAATCGCAATCTCTCCTGCAGGAAAACGGCTGATTATTTCAGTAAATTGTTCTTCATCCAGGCAATTCAGAGGAACCAGTTCCAATTCTCCTTCTTTACCGGAATTTTCATTCCGTAACGTTTTTATAAGATCCTTTTTTATCTTAATAACCTCCGGAAGATCAGTATCAATATAAAAGAATCCTCTTTTTTTTGTCATCTCTAAACTGCGAAAGGAATATCCTGAAGATAATTCCAGAATATTTTTTACAGGAAGATCAGCAAGTAACTGGTCGATACTCCGGTACCTTGCCTCAAAATGGACTACTCTGGCCCAGAATGTTATGTCTTTATCTCTGAATTCAGGAATAAATTTTTCAGGATACACTAATAATTCTGCGGTCTGCCGGGCAAAAGGAATATTTGTATAACCTTTCAGCAATAAGAGTAATTTAGCTGAAGGGCTTATGGTGGCGAAATTACGGCCGGATATATTTTCCTTACTCAGGTGTACTTTCAACACTTAATTTATTTTTGAAATATTTTTTTGTAATGACATTGCATATTAATGGCACTTTATGAAACATTGACATAAATATATTGTTTCTTTTATAAAAGCTGATTATGAAAGAGAAAATAACCGAAATTCAGTCGCGTAAGGTTGTTGTGATCGGTGCAGGGTCGGTCGGTGCAACTTTTTGCTATGCCCTGGCACAGAGCGGTCTGGCGGATGAAATTGTACTTAATGATAAGAATGAGGATCTGATGAAAGGCCAGGTTCTTGATCTTGTACATGGTCAGACTTTTTTTCCGACAGTAGGTATCCGGTCGGGTACTATTGAAGAATGTTCCTATGCCCAAGTTGTTGTAATTACTGCAGGTGCAGCACAGAAACCAGGGGAAACAAGACTGGATCTGATTAAAAAAAATGCCGCAATAACAGGCGATATTGCTGAAAGTATAGCTAAATCGGGATGCAAGGGAGTAATGCTGATCGTCAGCAATCCTGTTGATGTCCTCACTTATGTGGCTCTTAAACGATCGGGATGGGAAAAAGGCAGGGTTATAGGGTCAGGTACTGTTCTTGACAGTTCCAGATTCAGACATCTTCTCAGCAAACATTGCGAAGTGGATGTGCATAATGTTCATGCATATATTCTTGGTGAACATGGTGACAGTGAATTTGCTGCCTGGTCGATGACGAATATTGCAGGAATAAATATAGAGGAATATTGCCCGGTATGCGCAAAATGTTCCGACTGGAAAACAAAACGGCAGACTAATTGAGCAACAGGTACGTGACTCGGCATATCATATTATTAACTATAAAGGCTCAACCCAATTCGCAGTAGGGCTTGGCACTTGTACAGGATAACTGCGGCAATACTGCGCAGCCAGAATAGCATTATTATCTGTTTCAACACTTGTGGAATCTGAATTTGGCATTACAGATGTATGCCTCAGCGTACCATGCGTTGTATATGACAGTGGAGTAAAAAGGATAATCGAAGGTCCTCTGTCTCCTTCAGAATTAAGTTTATTGTCAAACTCTGCCAATGTTCTGAGAAAAGCAATAGATTCGATAAAAGAAACCGATGAATCAAACCACTGAAGTGATGAGATTGAGTGTGATGAAATGAAACAGGTCCGGTGAAACACCGGACCTGTTAAAATAAATGTCTTAAATAATATTTAAATTACACGAGTTTAACATTTATTGCATTCAGACCTTTCTTCCCTTCCTGAAGATCAAAAGATACTTCATCATTTTCTCTGATCTCATCATTCAGTCCGGAGACATGGACAAAGTACTCTTTATCCGATTCGTTGTCCTTTATAAATCCAAAACCTTTGGAATTATTAAAAAATTTTACTGTTCCTGTGCTCATAATCTTAATTTTAATTTTGGCCAAAATACAAATTATTATTCAGATAATGGCCTAATTATCAATAAATCTTACAACTTTCTGATTTCAACTATCGTTAAGAACCATTGTTTAAGAGATTAATGATCAATGAGATGTCGGAAAAATTCATTTTGAAAACCTGCCGGTGATATTTTGAATAATTAAAATATTAGTTCCTACATTTGAATCCGAATTCAAAAATACCAGACCATGAAAAAACATTTTTCTCTTTCAATGCTTCTGATAGTTGCTATCCTGATATTTTCTTCATGCAGTGAGCAAAAAAAGAACAGGTAACTGATGCCCTGGTTTCACACATAGATTCCACTATCAAACCAGGAGATGATTTTTTTCTTTTTGCAAACGGGAAATGGTTCAGGCAGAATCCAATCCCTGCCAGCGAACAGAGCAATGGTATATGGCAATTGATACAGGATACTATAAATACCCAGATCCGACATGTTTGCGAATCTTCGGCAGCAATCAAAGATGCTCTAAAAGGAAGCAACAAACAAAAAATAGGAGATTTCTTTTATACTGGCATGGACAGTGTATCACTAAACAAAAAAGGCATATCTGATTTAAAAAGCGATTTGGACATGATCGATGCAATAAGAGATATTAATGGTATTATAAAAGCAGCCTCTTATATTCATACTGTGGCCGGGTCTCCCTTGTTCGGACTATATGTTGGACAGGATGACAAGATAAGCAGCAAGATTGCTGTTATTATTTACCAGGGAGGATTAAGCCTGCCTGACCGTAATTTTTATTTCGATACCGATTCCCGTGCTGTTTCTAATCCGTCAGAAATTTATCACTCATCTTGAAAATATGTTCGGTATCATGGGATACAATACTGAAAAAGCCAAAACGGCTGCCCAGAGACTCATGAAACTAGAAACCGCTATCGCAAAAACTTCACGTAAACGGGAAGATACCCGTGATCCATGGATGAATTACCATAAGACTGACATTTAAACAACTTACTGAATCCACTCCCAACATCGACTGGAAGATTTTTATGGATGGAATCGGTCTTCATAATGTGGACAGCGTTATTGTCGGTCAGCCGGAATTCTTAAAATCGCTTAACGGCTATCTGAAGTCGTATCCTGTCGATGACTGGAAAAATTATCTTAAATATCATCTTGTCAGAAATCTTTCAGGCTACATGGATGATAAAACTTATCTGGAATTCTTTAACTTTTATTCCGGGACACTTCGTGGAGTCAAAGAGCCAAAGCCAAGATGGAAACGCGTAGTACAGCAAACCGATGGTTCACTTGGAGAACTTATCGGACAGGTTTATGTAGAGGAATATTTGCCAAAGGGTACAAAAGATAAACTGATAGAGATAGGTAATGTCATCAAAACAATTTTTGCTGAACGAATAAAAGCCCTTGACTGGATGAGCAGTGCAACAAAAGAAAAAGCTTTGAATAAGCTTACTTCAGTAATAATGAAAGTTGGTTATCCCGATAAATGGAAAGATCTCAGCTCTATGCAAATCGACCGTAACTTCATATGTTAAAAATGTTATGAGTGCAAATAAATGGGAAGTTAATTATATGATTTCAAAATATGGTAAACCCGTTGACCGCACAGAATGGGATATGGAACCCCAAACATACAATGCCTATTATAATCCTTCCAACAATGAGATATGCATTCCAGGATGTAATATTATTGTTCCGGGCTATGAAGGCAAAATGGCTGATGATGCGCTTCTCTATTCTATTATCGGAGCTACTTTCGGGCATGAAATAACTCATGGTTTTGACGATCAGGGCTGCAAGTACAATGCTCTCGGAAATCTTCAAAACTGGTGGACACCCGAAGACAGCATAAAGTTCTATGCCAAGACAAAAATGATCGTTAAACAATTCAATAATTATATAGCAGTTGATAGTCTGCATATCAATGGGGAGCTTACACAAGGCGAGAACATTGCCGATCTTGGTGGTGTTATAATGGCTTATGAAGCATTTAAGAAAACCGATCAGTATAAAAATAACACGATTATTGCTGGCTTGAATCCTGCCCAACGTTTTTTCCTTGGATATGCTCTTGCATGGATGGTTAATGAACGTCCGGAGGCCATAGCCAGCCAGGTAAAGAGCAATGAACATTCACCCGCTAAATTCAGGGTCAATGGTCCATTATCAAATATGCCCGAATTTTACCAGGCTTTCGGAGTTAAACAGGGTGATGCTTTATGGGTGCCTGATAGCCTGAGAGTTAAAATATGGTAAAATATAATTACCATAGCTTTTCATGATGGCAGATGGTAATTAACTGGTAGAATTTAGAATTCAGTTTCATAAAAATGAAGCCTGTTTCTGAGTGAGATTATTTCCTCATGCATGGAATTTATCCGCTGTAACAAATAATTGATGGTTTCAATACCTTCAAGATTAATATCCAGCTCATAATACAGGCGTACAATTTTCTCCAGCAACAGCAACTGACTTTGATTAATGTAACCCGATTCTTTTATAGTTATAATATCTATCAGTCCTGATTTTTGCAATGAACTGATAAATGAAATCTCAATATTGTGGTTTGCACAAAATTCATCCACACCTATTAAATAATTTGCTTCCATGATTATGATTCAGATAATTGAGTAAATAACTTTTTTTGTTTCTCGGTCAGATTAGTCGGAATTTTAACCGTATACGTAATAATAAGATCTCCGAATTTCCCTTCTTTTTTATATACCGGGAATCCTTTATCTTTTAATCTTACCTTGCTCCCATTCTGTGTTTCGGGCTTTACTTTCAGTTTTACTTTCCCGCTTAAAGTTTCAATAGTTATTTCACCACCAAGTACAGCGGTATATAAGTCAATTTCTACTGTCGTATAGAGATCATTCCCCAACCTTTTAAACCTGGAATGATCAGCTATTGAAAATGAGATATATAAATCACCATTCGGACCACCATTTACTCCCTGGCCCCCATGGCCGGCTATTTTTATGGTTTGCCCATTTTCAATTCCGGCAGGAATAGTAATCCTGATTTTTTTACCGTTTACAGTTGGGTTCGTTGATGCGTTTTATAAGCATCGATGAGATCGAGTTGCAAATCTGAAGTATAATCTTCTCCCCTGTATTTTACCTGTCGGCTGCGAGCTCCCCCAGCTGCCCTTCCAAACAAAGATTCAAAGAAATCCGAGAAATCACCTTCGGATTTCCACTCTTCATAACCTCCTCGTTGCGAATTTGAGTATTGCTGCTGATATTGTTTTTGTTTTTCAAACTCTTCTGAATGTTGCCAGTCTTTTCCATACTTGTCATATTTTTTGCGTTTTTCAGGATCACCCAGTACTTCATTTGCTTCATTGATCTGCTGAAATTTCCTTTTTGCATCTTTATCATTCGGATTCAGATCAGGATGATATTTCCGGCCAGTTTACGATAGGCATTTTTAACATCCTTTTGTGTTGCTGTCTTGGTCAATGCCTAATAGTTTAATAATAGTCGACAAAATTCCATATATCAATATTATTGAGATTAATCATTTTTTAAGAAAAAGGGATAATCGGTATATCCATTTTCATCAGAAAGAATAAAATAATTCCTTTTTAAGATCCTTTTGATAACGGTGCTTCTCCATTTTTAAATCTTTCGACCAGATCGGGATTGTTAATAAAAAACCGGCCGAAAGCCACAAGATCACCCAGCCCCATTTGAAGACCTGTTTCAGCTGTTTCCATGATATACCCGCC
>CAVVGP010000040.1:0-7879 GCA_963747625.1 uncultured Bacteroidales bacterium
ACGGTGTGGCGCGGGGCGCACCGCATCTCCACTCACCTGACCACCGGGTTTATTCACGGCACCTGCCCGCGCCCCTGTATGAGCGTTTCGTCCTGGGCACCAGCACCACCCTGCGCGGCTGGAACAAGTACGACCTGGCCCCGCTGGGGGCGAACCGGGGGGTGGTCCACAACTCGGTCGAATACCGATACATATCTGCCATCATCTGGGAGGCAAGAGAAATGGTCGATATTGGTGTTTTAAGCTCATGAGTCATGTTGTTGATGAAATCGTTCCTTATCTCTGAAATCTTTTTCTGACGGAAAATAACTATAAATGTTCCTGTCGAAAGAATCAGCAGTATGAGTGTAAAAAGCAATGAAATGAAACCCAGGTTTCCGATTTTCTCAAATTTATACTGTTGCTCCTGGAGACAATAGAGCACTATCTGATTCTGACTGGGAACAGGATCATTAGGGAAAAGCTGAATAATGAATTTATTTGTACCTGGTTTGTCAGTAAATCCCGGGGTTTTCCATATAGTTCCATATTGGCCTGAACGGATAGAGAATTCAAAATCGAGATTTATCCCAACATTATTCAGAGCTTTACGCAGGTCCTCCTTAAGTTTCTCGGGGTTAATTCTCTCTCTTATATCAGGAGTGTTCCGAAGAATCTTCTCCATCACTTTTTCAAGTGAGACAATTTTATTGGTAACTCTTCCCTTGATTTCTGAATTTGTGATTTGTGCCGATGGTTCTGTTGACTCATCAGCAGAGAAGCTGGAGATATTTTCAGAAGATAGAAATATTTTATTCCCTGAACTGGTAATGGCAATAGGTTCTTCGGGATTGTTAAGCCCGTACATTTTAAGAAGTTCTGAATTGGATTTGTATGCCTGGAGCTTTTTTGCGAGCGGGGAATTAGCCGGAACAATTGCTGTAACCGTATCAGTTGTAGCTGGATCCAAATTGTCAACTATATTATTGATTAATTCTTTTTCCTCAAGATCGAGGACTACTGATTCAAGTGCTTTATTTGCCAGGTAGCGGAATTGTTGATCGGTGATGGCAATTGCTCCGCGGATCCAGTATAACTGAATAAGGATCATTCCTGAAATAGCCAGAAAAAAAAAGACGGCCAGCAATACAATGGTTATCCGCTTCATACGATTACAAAAGTACTTGTATAAATTTTATAATGCCATTCTTTAACTTTCTTTAACAGTAAGAGGAGAGCAGTGAGCCGGTTTTCTGAGTTTCCAAAGTTAACAGGATGAATTGGTAATATTGAAGCAACCCGTGGTGTTCAAAGCGTTTTAATCACTCCGGGTACTGATTTTAATTTTAACATTTCATTAAATTATTGTTAATTCTCAGGTATTTAGGTTAAATCATTTTTTTATTACGTGAATGCATCCTATATTTGTAAAGGATTTGGCACGATATTTGTTTTAATTAAGATAGAGGTTTTTTTCATAGGTTAGGTTAGTTTTAGGGTTATCAAAACTGTGGCCGCTTTCATAGCGGCCACTTCTTTTTTACCCGGTTATTAAAGAGTCATAACCTTGCTGACATTAAGTTCTTTTTCTCTGGCAAAATAGAAAATATACTTTCTTATTTGACTTGATTTGTTTCTCTTAATCCATGTAAGATTGATAACAAACGATGAATCATCTTTAAAAATAAGTTTGACTTTTTTCTGTTTGCGAGGCATGACAAGTTCTTTAATATCAGTCCATTTAAAAGAGTGCAGTATAGGATTGAATATCCCGAATTTGTACTCAAGTTTATCTTTGTCAATTATAAAATACAGGTTTGTTCCTTTAAAAGTAGCAAAACCGGCTATAATGAAAACCACCAGGCTTATACCAAAAGGAGCTACTGAAATCACAGGAGAAATACTTTTTTGGTTAAAAAACAGACTTATAACCAGTACATATATCCCGGCAAGGAAAAATAGCGTGGCAAAACCCCATAAAAGAATTTTTCGGCCCTTTGAAAATTCATCTTCTGACAGATTACAGTTCAAATTTTCCATATTCTATTGGTTTAGGTAATGTAAATTTTTATCCTTCAGTGTACTAATATCGATATTGAATACTGCGGTAATCGCTTCAATTTCCCTGAGCTTTAAAGTTATAGTGTCAGGATTAACTTCATTTTCAGGAGTCTGTACCTGCAGAAGGTAATCAATGTTTTTAAGCTTATTCAGAAGATAATTTTTACCTGAGCGGTTTGAGGTCAGATTAAATATCTGATCTGAAGCTTCATTATTGTTTGAAAACCTGCTGAATACCAATTCAGACTGGTCATGTCCTGGGAGCCTTATAGAATTTGTATTTTTAAGAGAAATCCTGAATTTTTTATTTAATGAGAGTGAGAGTTTGTAATCGGGTTCAGCTGATACCAGCCCTATCAGAAGGTAGTCGTTATTCTGTGTAATATTAAGTTTCAGCCGTGTGACTTTTTGTGTACTCTTCATCTTTCTTAACTGAAAATAATAAAGTTAGAAAAAAAAAGGAGATACAATTTGTTAATTGACGAAATTATCTTTGAGTCTCTTCCAGGCCTGACTTGCTGCTTCCTGTTCAGCTTCCTTTTTTGATGATCCGTGACCTTCTCCCAGTTCTTTCTTATCAATGAAGAGAATTGTCGAAAAGACAGATTTTTTCAGATTGAAATCATATTCTTCATTATAAGTGAAGATCAGGTTCGATTTATGCTTTTGTACCCATTCAAAAACCAAACTCTTATAGTCTGAATCGGTTTTTACGATAAAATCGAGGTCAAGGTATTTGTTCAGTACATTTTTTATAAAGAGTTTTTTGGTCTTTTTAAACCCTTTGTCCAGAAAAACAGATCCAAGCAGAGCTTCGAAAGCATCTCCGTAGAGGTTTTTTGTAAGATGAGATGAATTTATTTTACTTATCAGGATTTTATTTAGCCCCATGGATAATGCGAGATGGTTAAGGAGCTCGCGGTTAACTATCCTTGATCGGATTTTTGTAAGGAATCCTTCGTTGGCATCAGGAAATTTTTCGAATAAGTAATCTGACAGAATTGCATCCAGTACTGCATCTCCGAGATATTCAAGTCTTTCATTGTTCACCTTTTTGCCATTAGGAAGGGTAAGCGTTGCTGACCGGTGAATAAAAGCTATTTCGTATAATTCAAGATTCCCGGGTCTGAATTCCAGAATATTTTTTAAGCGGGAACGAAATTCCCGCTTATCCACTAAATAAGTACCGTTTATTCTTTTACGGAGGAGAGACACTAAACTTCAGCTTTTTTTATAACCACAGAAGCATTATGACCACCAAATCCAAATGTATTACTTATGGCAATATTTATTTTCCTGTGTTGAGCCTTGTTTAGCGTTAAATTAAGGTTCTGATCAATATCCGGGTCAGGAACCTTGAAATTTATAGTTGGAGGAACAATATCGTGAACAACAGACATTATTGAGGCAATTGCTTCAATTGCCCCCGCAGCACCCAGAAGATGCCCTGTCATGGATTTTGTTGAACTGATATTAAGTTTGTAAGCATGTTCCCCGAAAACACTAATAATAGCTTTGGTCTCAGAAATATCGCCAAGAGGGGTAGCTGTGCCATGTACGTTAATATAATCTACATTTTCAGGCTTAAGGTTGGCATCAAGTACAGCAAGTTTCATCACATTGCGTGCACCAAGTCCTTCAGGATGTGGTGCTGTAAGATGATATGCGTCAGCAGTCAGACCGGTACCTACCAGTTCGGCATAAATTTTAGCACCCCTGGCTTTAGCATGTTCATATTCCTCAACTATCAAAGCTCCAGCTCCTTCACCCAGCACAAATCCATCACGGGTCTTGTCGAAAGGCCGCGATGCCGAAGTGTATTCATCGTTGTTGGTGGAGAGTGCCTGAAGGGCATTAAAGCCTCCGATTCCAGGTTCATTGATACTGGCTTCTGATCCGCCGGTAACAAAAATATCTGCTTTCCCCCAGCGGATATAATTTATAGCATCGATGATCGCATTAGTTGAAGAAGCACAGGCTGAAACTGTTGCAAAATTTGGCCCCATGAAGCCGTATTTTATCGAGATTGATCCGGCAGCAATATCACCAATCATTTTTGGGATAAAGAAGGGACTGAACCGGGGAGTCCCATCCCCAAGGACATAATCTTTTATAGCCAGATAAAAGGTCTCGATTCCCCCAATACCTGAAGCCCATATAACACCAACTCTGTCCTTATCAACTTTATCAAGATTCAGACCTGAATCTTTAATTGCTTCATCAGTGCAATCAGAGCATACTGTGAGTACAAATCAAGTTTGTTGGCTTCTTTCCTGTCAAAATAACTTTTTAGAGTCGTAGCCTTTTAATTCACATGCAAATTTTGTTTTGAACTTTTCAGTATTAAACCGGGTGATCAATACTGATCCGCTGACACCATTTTTAATCCTTCCCAATATTCATGCAAATTATTACCTAAAGGAGTTAAGGCTCCTAGTCCTGTTACTACAACTCTTCTCATAAATGGAGTTTTAAAGATGCAAATTATTTTGCATTTTCCTCAATGTACTTGATAGCATCACCAACTGTGCCGATGGTTTCTGCCTGATCGTCAGGAATTCCAATATTGAATTCTTTCTCAAACTCCATGATCAACTCAACTGTATCAAGAGAGTCTGCACCTAAATCATTGGTGAAACTGGCTTCAGGAGTTACTTCTGATTCGTCAACTCCAAGTTTATCAACTATTATTTCCTTTACTCTTGTGGCAATGTCCGACATAATAATAAATTTTAATTAATATTAATTTTTGAACATGCAAAGAAATATATTTGTACCATATTTTTCAAGAGTTTTGATGTTTTTTTATTTATGCTACAGTTTAATGTGTTGATAATTAGAAAAATAATCTTACTTTAATGGATTATTAAAAATATGTTGACAAATATGCTAATTATCACAATATGAGGAATATAGCTATTTTAGCCTCGGGGACAGGCACTAATGCTGAAAACATAATTAAATACTTTTCGACCAGAAATACTGCTAAAGTAAGTCTTGTTTTATCGAATAAGCGTCAGGCTCAGGTCTTAAAAAGGGCTGAAGCGAATAATATCCGCACTGTTTTTTTCGAACATAAAGAATTTTATGTCACCGGGAAGGTTCTACGTTATCTTTTGCTTTATAAAATCGATTTCATAGTTCTGGCCGGTTTTTTGTGGCTGGTTCCTGAAAATATCATTGAACAATATGCGGGGAGAATAATAAATATACACCCTGCACTTCTGCCTGCTTACAGTGGCAAAGGGATGTACGGAGAGACCGTTCATAAGGCTGTAATTGAAAATCATGAAAAGGAATCAGGGATTACAATTCATTATGTCAATAGATTTTATGATCAGGGAGATATTATTTTCCAGACTCGCTGCAAAGTTGATGCTTCAGATACACCGGAGTCACTTGCTGAAAAAGTACATGCACTTGAATACCTGCATTATCCAGAGGTTATTGAACAACTGGTTGAAAAGCTGCCAGATTTTTTAATTAAAAGTATTGAGGAGGGCTAAGACCACAGTTTTAATTTTTTCAAATTTAACCTTGTTCTCATCTGAGATTGGCTCCACCGGTGGCGCATCAACTTTCAGGGGATCAACAGGCGATCCGTTCATATAGACTCTGAAATCGAGATGGGGTCCTGTTGAAAGGCCGCTGGAACCAACATATCCTATAATATCACCCTGTTTAACAAATCTGCCGGGGACTATTCCTTCTCCAAAACGGCTCAAGTGCATGTAACCTGTCGCATAGACACTGTTGTGCTGGATTCTTACCAACTTTCCAGCTCCTCCTTCATCTGTGGCTGAAATAATCCGTCCATCGCCGATTGAATGAACAGGAGTTCCTACAGGTGCAGCATAGTCAACTCCGTAATGGGGACGTACGATTCTCAGTATCGGATGCATTCTTGCAGAGGAAAAGTGCGATGTAATTCTTGAAAACTGCAGCGGCGCTTTCAGAAATGCTTTCCTGAGACTGTTACCAGAAGCATCAAAGAAAGATTCTTTACCGTCCTGGATAAACGGAATGGCAGTTATTGATGAGCCTGACCTGTTAAACTGTGCTCCGTAAATCTTACCTGTACCTAACGATTGACCATCTACAAAAAACTCCTCATAAATAACTTTAAAATTGTCCCCTTTTTGCAGACCGAAGAAATCTACAGTCCAGGCAAAGATATCAGAAAGCTGTGCGACTAAAGAAGCATGCATTCCTCCGTCAATCATTGCATCCCATAAAGAAGTTTCTATCGTCCCCGATGAATATTTTATTTCACTTTTAATCTCTTTTTTGAAAGGTGTAATATTTAGTGAATCGTTAAAACTGAATACATAACAGGTCGTAGGATCATGTTCATAAACAAGATACCTTGCTTTTGCTGAACTGTCTTTGTCACAAAACAGTATATAATTATTCCCCGACCTGATTTTTCTAACATGAAAGACAGATCTTGAGTTTTTTAACACCTGATCAATCTCCTGCATACTTACACCATGCTTTAGAAGTATTTCTGAAAGTGATCCGTTACGTTTAATATGACCATTAATCAGATCGAACGAATCGGAAGGGATCCCATACATGAAGACTTTTCATTTTTAGTGGCCTGTTGGCGCTCATATCAGGTGCAATTGTAACAGGTTCAGTTTTAGATTTTTCCTGATTCTTACATGATACGAAAAAGGGAAAAAGCAATATATATGTTATAGCTTTCGGGAGGTATGATTATCATTTTCTCAGATTAGATTATTTATGTTCCTGAGCCGAGGAGAACGAAGCAAAGTTGTTTTAAATACTTCTGACTTCCGTCTTCTGACTTTTTAGTCTTTAATAACAATATTAACTATGCGGTTAGGAACCACTATTATATTTGTGGGAGTCCTTGTTCCGATCCATTTCTTAGACCTTTCATCAGCCAGAATAATCTTAATGATCTCTTCTTTTGTCAAATTTACCGGCAGTTCAATGTTAAACCTCATTTTACCATTGAAAGATACCGGGTAATTAAAAGTGTCTTCTTTAAGATATTCTTCATTAAAGGGTGGCCAAGGTTCATATGCTAAAGATTTATTATTGCCCAGGATCTGCCATAATTCTTCAGCAAGATGTGGAGCGAAGGGTGAAAGGATCTTAACAAAAGTGCAGGCTGTATCAGCTGTTAGTTTTCCTTTCTTTGCAGCCAGATTGAGGAAAATCATCATTGCCGAAATAGCGGTGTTGAAATGGAGATTCTCGATATCCCATTCAACCTTTTTGATAGTCTGGTGAAGCCCTTTCAGGATCTCCTGTGTTTTCCTCCCCGTTAAAAATATTTTCCGGATTTGAAAAAAACCTGAAGGTTCTTCCGAGAAATCCGAAAACTCCTTTTACCCCTTTTTCGTCCCATGGTTTTGTAACATCGAGTGGGCCCATGAACATTTCATAAAGCCTCAGAGAATCAGCTCCGTATTTAGAGGTCACATCATCAGGATTTACAACATTCTTCAGCGACTTGGACATTTTGGCAACAATCTGCTTAAGTTCAGCGCCTGTTTCTTTATGAAAATATTTTCCATCTCGCTCGTCAACAAGGTCGCCCGGAACTTTGGACCCGGCTTCTGTTTCATATGCAAATGCCAGGATCATGCCCTGATTGAATAATCTTTTATATGGTTCGTCAGTTGACACAATTCCGAGGTCAAACAGAACCTTGTGCCAGAAACGGCTGTATAAAAGGTGAAGGACTGCGTGTTCTGCACCACCAATATACAAATCAACGGGCATCCAGTATTTTTCTTTCTCCTGTCAAAAATAAGTTCATCATTTTTCGGATCAATGAAGCGCAGGTAATACCAGCACGATCCTG
>CAVVGP010000041.1:0-15916 GCA_963747625.1 uncultured Bacteroidales bacterium
GTCCACGTCCACGTCGCTCTGGCGGCGGACGGCTTGCGGAACACGGCATCGAATGAATCAAGCGCGGGCGATGCTTGGCGGTCTCCACGTTTGGCCAGCGCCAATAGCGCGAATGGCGGACGCCGCGCGCGTCAATCTGGACAATGCCGCCGGGCGGGACTTTTTGGACGCCGGCGAAGGGCGTGTCGGGCGCGGCAAAATAGCCGAACCGCAAATACCGCCGCAGCGTCTCCGGAATTCAAAGAAGCGGACAATTTGCCGCCGCTGACGATGCCGGCGATCTCGGTGGCGAAGACGGTTTCCCCGCCGGTTTGGGCAAAGAACAACGGCCGTTCGCCTGCCCGGTCACGGGCCAGCAGCAGCAATTGCTTGCGCGGATCCCAGACGACGACGGCGAATGCCCCCGTCAACCGGCTGACAAACGCGTCGCCGAGTTCCAGATACAAACCGGGAATGACGGCGACGTCGGTCGCAAGTTTTCCGGTAAATTGCCGGTACTGGAAAATATTAAAATTAATCAGATTCTTACTGTCAAAGAACCATAAAACAACCTTCAATGAACAGAATAAGAGCAACTATAGTTTTCACACTCATAATGGCATTTGGCTCTTCAGGATTCTTTTTTTCATCCTGCAAGGAAAAGTCGAATGGATGGAATGATAATTTTTACCCGGACAAACGCAAAGACAGAGAATGCAAATTATATCACCGGTGATCGCTGGAGATATTTACCTACAGGCACAGATTGTGGAACTGGATCCTGCAAAACCTGACAGACAGGTTAAAATCCTTACTTCTGAGTTCTATTCTGCAAGATCTCCTCAAATTTCGTATGATGGCAAATATATGCTTTTTTGTGCTCAGCAAAAACAGACCGATCCATGGCAGATCTGGGAGATGGATCTGAAAAATCTGAAAACCAGAACAGATTACCACCTCAAGGGAAAATTGCACCGATCCTGCCTATTTGCCTATTGGCGAATGGTATTCAGTAAATTTGCCGGCGATGATAAGTTGAAAGGCAGGTCATTCACTCTATAAATGTAATATTGATGGCAGTGACCTGCAACGTATCACATTTAATCCTCACTACCTATTTTGCATCAAACGTCCTGAGTGATGGTCGGATTCTGACAATTGACAGACAGGTTTTTCCTGATAAGGGAAATCCGATGTATATTATTCTGCGACCAGATGGTACCAAAACTGAGATTTTCTATAAGAGTCCTGAGGGGAATATGTTAACCGGCCAGGGATTGGAAACCGCAAATGGCAGGATCGTATTTATCGAAGCGGACAAGAACAATCAGGCCACCGGAAATGTTATTTCCATAAGCTATAACCGGCCCTTGCATTCAAGAGTTAATCTTACAGCTGATATTAATGGAGATTTTCATTCTGTTTTCCACAGCCCTCAGGAAAATTACTTGTCTCATTCCGGAGGTCAGATATGGACAGGTATTCTCTTTATGAATTTGATCCTGAGACAAAAACACTTGGAAAGCAATATATAATGATAACGGATTTTGACGTGATTGAAGCTGTTGAGGTAGATAAACACCAAAGACCCAAAAATTTGCCCAGTGAAATCCATATGGATATTAAGACGGGATTAATAGTCTGCCAGAATGTCAATCTGCTTGACCCGAAAATATCAGGCAAATCTCCGGCATTGCCAAAGATGATGATGTTGAAATAGTGGGAATAGACTCCTCACTCGGGGTTTTTCAGGCCGAGAAAGACGGATCGTTTTATTTAAGAATAAAAGCTGATATGCCTTTCAAGATCCGTTCTCTGGATAAAGATGGACATGTTATACAGAGTTGTGACTGGATATGGCTGCGTCCCAATGAACGAAGGGGATGTGTCGGTTGCCACGAAGATCAGGAGCTTGTGCCCGAAAACAGAATACCTCTTGCAGTAAAAAAATCGCCGATAAATGTCCCGGTTCATATGAAGAAGGTTAAAGAAAAAATGATTGACACTGAATAATTATGAAGAGATCACAAAAGTTAATCCGGATTTTCGGAATTATTCTTGTATTGGGTTTGATAATTTTTTTCCCGGGACGTAAATTGGCCAGGGCTCATGTTAATTCCAAGACAGCCACTAATGATCATCCACTTTTATGTACTTCCTGCCATCTTTATACTCAAAAGACCGGTATTCTTGCAAAACTAATCAATGCTGACTATCTCTCGCCTTTTAATCTGGCAGTTTCAGAGGATGGTAAGCATCTGTATGTAGTGGCCCAGGAAGGCAATGCCCTTCTGGTCGTGGATGCTGAAACACAAAAGGTATTGAACAAGATAAATGTCGGTAATCAACCACATTCCGTAATTCTCAGCAATGATGGAAAGGAGGCCTATGTAAGCAATCAGTGGTCAGATAATGTATCAGTGATAGATTTAATGAACTCAAAAGTGACAGACACACTTAAAACAGGAAATGGGCCTGCAGGGCTTTGCTTTAAGTGCAGATGGTAAATTCCTTTATGTGGTCAATTCATACTCATCCGATATTTCTGTAATTGATCTGAGTACCAGAGCAGAAATAAAAAGGCTGCCTGCAGGGAATAATCCGACAGGAATCAAATTATCTCCCGACAAGAAAGTACTATATGTGACAAGCCGGCGTGCAAATATTGTTCCTTATGGAGAACCCGTTGTATACCGAACTGACTGTAATAAATGACAGTACGCAGAGGGTAAGTGGGTATAAAAATATAGAATCGGCTTATATGATGGAAAATGTTGCGTTTACTCCCACCGGAGACCTGGGATTTGTGACATTGATCCGGCCAAAAAACCTTATCCCTTCAATCCAGGTTGAACAGGGATGGATGATGACTCATGGATTCGGGATAATTGACCGGAAGAATAATGGAAGGGTAATTCAGTTATTACTCGATGAACCTAATGCCTATTATTCAGATCCCTTTGGATATGGTTATAACACCCGATGGCAAAAAAGCTTTTGAATCCAGTTCAGGTGTCAATCGTATTTCAGTCATCGATATTGACTCCGTAAGGGCTTTAATTTCAAAAGCTTCTCCGGAAATGCTAAAAACATATTCAGATAATCTTGGAATAAGCAGCAGATATATTATCAAACGAATCTCCACAGGTGCCAATCCAAAAGGTCTTGCTCTTTCACCTGACGGAAAAATGTTATATGTGGCCGAAACACTTGAAGACAAAATAGCTGTAATAAATACTGAAACTCTTAAGACAATTTCGTCTATAGATCTTGGAGGTCCGAAAAGGATTACAGTGGCCCGCCAGGGACGGAGATTTTTTAATAATGCTGGACATACATTCCAGAATCAATACTGTTGTTATACCTGCCATCCCGATATGCATGAGGATGGTCTCGTTTATAATATGTCAGGAAAGGATATGGGCCGCAATGTTACAAATACAATGTCATTAAGAGATATCAGCGAAACACCTCCATATAAATGGTCAGGCACCAATCCGACAATTTACAAACAGGATGGCATACGTTTTTCCACATATCTTACAAGAACAGAAGCATTTAGCTATGATGATCTTGATGCTCTTGTTGCATATATCATTACAGGAATACATAATCCTCCTAATCTTATGTACAATCCGAATGGCGAACTTACTGAAGCGCAGCTAAGAGGTAAAGCTATTTTTGAACGCTCAGTGGATAATAACGGAAATGTCATCCCTGTAAATAATCGTTGTGTGACATGCCATCCAGCTCCGTATTATACTGACAAAAAAATGGCATATGTAAGTACTCTTGCCAGAACTGACGATTCAATTTTATTTGATACTCCGCATCTCGATAATATTTATGCTTCAGCTCCGTACTTACATGACGGGCGTGCAGCTACGCTAGAGGAGATATGGACAAAATATGGCAAGGATGATAAACATGGATTAGTAGGTGATATGACAAAAAATCAACTTAATGATCTGGTTGCATATCTCAAATCCCTCAGGTCTCCGGAGTACGAACATCAAAGATTTGAAAAAACAACATGCTAAAAATAATTCTAAATAGACCGGAAATCATGAGAAAAACTACACATAGAAATTACTTAATTCTGACTACTGTTGCAGTAATCATATTAAGTGCTTGTTCTCTTGGATTTATCCTGATTGAGAAGCCTGTATCACATCTGAATTCTGTCCCTCGTGATCAAAACTTCAGTATCTGATAGCAATACCGGGGTGACTGCAAGAAATCCCGTCAAAACTGGTATTAAATCAGACGAAACACAGATGCCTGTATATGGCCATTGGAGAACATTCACAACAAAGGATGGCTTCCTTCCGATCATGCATATGCTGTTCGTATAGACGGGAAACGGGTATGGGTAGGAACACATGATGGCCTTGCAGTTTATGAAGATGGAAAATGGAAAACCTACACAACAAAGGATGGCCTTCCTCATAACGGAGTGCTTGCAATAGATGTAAGTAAAGAAACAGGAGATGTCTGGATAGGAACTCTCGGGCGGATTAAGCCGTTTTTCTGCAGGCAAATTTGAAAATTTCACACAATTTGACAGCGGTCTTCCGAACGATCTGGTTTACTGCGTTATCTGCGATGGGAAAGATATATGGACTGCAACCGGAGGAGGCGCAGGTCATTATGATACCTATACGAAAGAATGGGAAATATTTACAGAAAAGAATGCTCCTATGCATGAACCATGGACTTATGGTGTTTCTGCAGGCGATGGAAAGATCTTTATTGCAGCCTGGGGAGGAGGAGTAATTGAATATACGCTCAAAACAAAACAATTCAAGGATTATACTGATCCTGACGGCGAGATGGAAATTGACCTGCTTCCCGATGACGGTGTGGTTCATGATATAACAACCGCAACTTCCTGGGCAGATGGTATCTTGTGGGTATCAACATATTTTGGAATGAGCAGTTACGATGGAACCCACTGGAAAGGATATTTCGATACCAATAGCGGACTGGCAAGTAATTTTATCAATTTTGTCAGGGCAAAAGGACCGGTAGTATTCATTTGCAGTGATAACGGATTAAGCAGCACCGACGGAAAAGGCTGGGTGACTTACAAAAAATTTGATAATAGTGTCAACGGTAAAGCAATTATAAAAAATTATGGTCGCAATCGATGACAGTACATTGAATAAATCAACAAGGGAAATTCCATTGTCCCCTTCCATCGGGCATAATTTTACTATTGGCGTTGATGCTGATAAAGATTTTCTTTGGGTTGCCACCGAAGGAGGCGTAAGCCGCGGAGAGTTGCTGAAATAGTTGAAGAGTTGAAACAGTTTAATATCGTTTAAATAATGGAAACAGTTGAAATAATGAATGAAAAACGATTATTTATAGATCTGTCAAAACTTACTGATGGAGAACGAGATGGAAATGAAAAAACTCGGGATTTTATCCGATGAAAATAAAATTACTGAATCAGTTTATTCTTCAATGCATAATAAGCGACCTCCAATTGAAAAACATGTGGTACATGCTCCTCATGTAATCAACGAAGCTTATAACTATCAAAAACCATCTTCTTTTTCCCGGGCATTGCGCCTTGATTTTGGTGGTCACAAGGTTTTGCTTATTTCAGGAACGGCCAGTGTGAATGAAGAAGGCAAAGCTGAGCATATAGGTGATTTTAAAGCACAGCTCTGGAGAACTTACCGTCAATATTACCAATCTTCTTGCAGCAGAAGGAATGTCATGGCATGATGTAGTCAGAACAACAAATTATCTGAGGGATATTGAAAGAGATTATGCTGAATTCAACAAAATCCGTACTTCCTTTTATAGCTGGCTGAATCTTGATCCTCTTCCTGCAAGCACAGGCATTCAGGCAAGGTTATGCTGGGAAACGCTTCTGGTTGAAATTGAAGTATATGCAATTTGTAAATCAAACTAAAATAAGCTATCATGAAAGCAAACATATGGTTAATAGCAACTTTTATCCTTATTTTATTGAGTCCTTCATTAAAATTAAAAGGACAGGATAAAGAGCAAATTATGGCAAAGCTCCTGATGAAATTTTACCCTATGACAGGTTTACCAAAGCTTATAAATACTTTTTTGTAACCCTCAGCTGTTTTACGGTGCAGGTCGTGAAATACCTGCTCCAAAAGATCTTAAAGAAATTAGGATAGGTTTTCTGGGACCGTTGGAAGGTTCGCAAATTTTATCACTTGGAACTCAGATGTTACAACGGAGCTACAATTGCAATTGATGAGGCTAATAAAAAAGGAGGATATAATGGCATTCCATTTAAGCTGATGATACATAATGATGTCGGATTATGGGGAGCTGCTGCCAACGAAGTTGTTAAAATGGATGACGAAAAGGTATGGGCATGGCTGGGTTCCATCGATGATATAGTTTCTCATGTTGCTATAAGGGCAACTCTTAAACTGGAGATCCCTATGGTAAATACAGGTGATACTGATCCTACATTTACAGAAACAGCAATACCATGGGTTATCCGGATTATCAGTGATGACAGGCAGAGCAGTTATGCATTGGTCGACCGTATTTATAAGAAAGATGGCCATTCAAGGGTTGCAGTAATAAGAACAAACGGCCGATATGGAAGAGTGGGAATTAAGATATTCTCCGAAACCGCCACACGTGTTGGTCATCCAATGGTTATGGAAGAACGTTTCAATGATGGAGAATCCGATTTTAAAACACAACTGGAAAGAATAATAGTAACTGCGCCTGATGCTATTCTTATTTGGGGAAATGCAAGAGAATCAGCGCTTATTCTGAAACAGATGCGTGAAATGGGAATCAAACTGCCGGTCTATGGCTCCAGCAGGATGGTTTCCCAGGAGTTTCTGAAAATTGCCGGCGATGCAGCTAATGGAGTGGTAACTACCTGTCAGTATAATCCCGATGCTGATATTCCTCAGTTAAGAACATTTCAAAGCAATTATTTCAAGAAATACGGCATGGAACCTGATGTATTTGCAGCACATGCTTATGACGGCATGAATATAATCATAGCAGCTATTAAAAAAGCCGGGCTTAACCGTGTTTTGATTCGCGATGTACTCACCGATTTAAAGACTTTCCAGGGCTATCAGGGAATAACAGGGAAAATAGTGCTTGATGCCAGCTGGAACGATATAGGAGACATGTTTATGGCTGAAGTCCATAATGGCAGATTCAATTTTTCTCTTGCCCCTCCCCCAAAGGACATCGAGAAACATACCAGTGTTACAGGATATTAATCTGATTTAAAATCACAATGGAAACAATTAAATGTAGTACTCCGGTTGATGTTGGATTTTCAGCTCCGTCGAAAGTGAGTCGTAGGAATAATCCGGATAATACAATTGTAAATGTAAACGGAATTCATGTAGGCGGCTCGGAAATCGTAATCATTGCAGGTCCTTGCGCAGTTGAAAACCGGGAACAACTGTTCGAAACTGCCAGGGCAGTTATGAGAGGCGGAGCTAACATCCTGAGAGGTGGAGCTTTTAAACCCCGCTCTTCGCCTTATAGCTTTCAGGGAATGGGAGAAGAAGGGTTAAAACTCCTCGGGATTATAAAAAAGGAAACAGGGTTGCCCGTGGTAACCGAAGTAATGGATACCAGGCAATTTGAACTTGTGAGCTCATATGCCGACATAATACAGATCGGATCTCGTAACATGCAAAACTATCCTCTTCTCAAGGAAGCCGGAATGTGCCGAAAACCGGTTTTGCTGAAGCGGGGCATGATGGCAACAATTGAAGAATTCTTGCTTGCTGCTGAATATGTTCTCAATCAGGGCAACGAACAGGTAATTCTCTGTGAACGTGGCATACGTACCTTTGAAACTTCTACAAGAAATACTCTTGACCTGAGCGCAGTTCCGATGTTAAAACGGCTAAGCCACCTTCCGGTAATAGTTGATCCCAGTCATGGCACAGGTCTCAGGTGGATGGTACCAGCTATGGCAAAAGCGGCGGTTGCTGTAGGTGCTGATGGGCTTATAATGGAAGTTCATTATAAACCTGAGGAGGCAATGTGCGACGGTTACCAGTCTTTAAATATCGACGAATTTGATCAGTTAATTGAAGATCTGAATAAAATAGCCATTGCTGTAGGAAGAGAGATTTTAGTACCTAAACCTACCCGGGTCTGAAGATATATCCGGACCAATTTATGAGATCACATAAAACAGTATTACCGATATTCTTCATATCAGTACTCCTTGGATTTTTTGAACCATGCCTGCAGGCTGTCCAAAAGCCTGAGATATTTGATAAAATAATAAAAATAGGCCTGCTGATACCTGATAATAATGCCCGGGCTGCAAAAGATGGTGCTGAATTGGCAATCAGGAAAGCAAATAAAGCTGCAGGATTAAACGGGAAGCATTTCCAGCTGGTTGTCAGGTCAATGGAAGGTCCATGGGGAACTGGCTCCAAGCAAACAGTAAATCTTATTTTTGATGAAAATGTTTGTGCAATAATGGGGTCACACGATGGCAGAAACGCTCATCTTGTCGAACAGGTAACTACCAAAACCAGAATAGTTTTTTTATCTTCCTGGGCAAGCGATCCAACTCTTTCCGAGGCATTCGTACCCTGGTGCTTCAGTTGTGTGCCGAACGACCTGCAGCAGGCCGATGCACTTATTGAAGAAATTTACAATAAAAGGAAAATAGACAGAACAGTTGCCATTTCAGATAACAGCTATGATTCGAAAATGGCACTTGAAAGCTTCATGAAAAGAATAAAACTGGATGATAAAAAAGAGCCGTTACAGCTATTCTATGATAATACCGGAGGTGATTGCAGCGTTTTAATCAATAAGATCAAAAAATCTGATGCAAGAAGTATTATCCTGTTTGGATCGCCTTCGGCTTCAGCTAAATTAATACAGGAATTTAAAATAAGAGGATTGAATATTCCAATATTTGGTGCATTATCCCTCCTCAATGACAACGAGATTTCAGATCAGGACATGCAGTCTTTTGAAAATGTTATATTCGTTTCTCCCGGAATTCTTACAGGGAAAAATAAAATGGCTTTCGTGGAAGAGTTTAAAAATACCTATGGAAAAATACCCGGTGTGATGGCTGAATATTCTTATGATGGAATGAATTTACTTATTGATGCTATTAAAAATGCAGGAACTGAACGGGTAGAGATTCAAAATTATTTGTCAAAAGTTCATTATGAAGGCGTGACGGGATTAATTCAGTTCGATAATAGAGGAAAACGAATGGGTATTCCGGATCTTATAGAAATAGAAAACGGAGTTCCGGTAACAGTTAAGCGATAACAAATCAAAATTTAATATTTCGGTGCCAGGCACCTCAGGCTCAATATTATTAATACCTTGCTAAAAAGAGTACGCGGCTTTGCCGCTTTTTAGTGTGAGCCAGGTGCAGAACACAGAAAATTTGCTGAAAAACATTTAATTTAAAAGACGAAGGTGCATCTCACCGTAATATTCTTTTAGTTCCTTTTATTTCTTAATTTTGATGCCATGAATTAATACTACTCAAAAGACAGAATTACAATAGCCATAAAGTTCACATAGGAGTTTCTTATCACCCTTAGGTGGAAGACCTGCGTAGGCGGGACAGGGGGCACCCGGGATTTGCGTGCATTGTGGTTTAAAAGAATCAGGTACAACTTGGAATACAACAATCTATTAAGAAATATTACTTTGATGAAAAAGATTCACATTATAATACTGATATTCTTCTGCTCCTCTTTTCTTTTCAGTTGCAGGGATAATGCAAAAAGCAGCAAACAGAAATCAGTTGAATTGATGACAACGCAGACTATGGGTCTTGCATATCTTGAAGAGTTTAAGCTTGATGAAGCGGAAAAGGAATTTTTAAAGTTCATCAAACTTTCACCCCATGAAAAGCTAGGATATGCAAACCTGGGATTGGCCTATTTGAGAATGGGCAAATATCCTGAAGCTAAAAAACAACTGTTTGAAGCAATAAAAATCGATCCGAAAGATCCTGATATAAGACTATTACTGGCTACGGTCTACCAGATGAATGATGAAAGGGAAAAGGCAATTTCAGAACTTAAAGAAGCTCTTACATTTGCTCCCGACCACATTAAAATTCTATATGCCCTTTCTGAGCTTTATGCTGCCGGATCAGTTGAGGAATCACAGCAACAACGAAAGGAAATATTGCTCAGACTGGTGGAAAAAGCGCCTGAAAACCTGGTACCACGACTGAGCCTTACTGATATATATATACGTGAGGGAGAGAATGATAAGGCGATCGAACAACTTGAATTAATTCATAAACAATTCCCTGAATTTCCTAAAGAAGCAGTTAATTTTTACAATAAAACATTAGAATTACTGAAAAAATCTGATAAAGAAAATGCAATTGTACAGTTTACAATTTTCCATAATTATATAAAGGTTACTTCTCCTTACCAGGCAGGAATCATGGATTTGAAAGGACCAGGCGGTTCACTGATAGGATTTCCGCTCTGATCACTATATGATCAGCAGCCGGCTTCACAGTCGGGTGAAACAAATCGATCCTTGACGCAATTAAGTTTACCGATGCCACCGAATCTGCCGGTTTGAATGTTGTACCGGCAAATATCGATGATAAAAATACTGAATACAGTATTTCCACGCATGTGGAAGCAGCTGATTATGACAGTGATGGAGATATGGATCTCTATGTTGGAAGCTATGATCAGGCTTCCGGAACTTATAAACATTACCTTTTCAATAATGATATGGGCAGGTTTAAAGATGTTGCTGAAGAGGCTGGAATAAAACATGCAGGCAAGGAATTTTCAGCATCATTTGCCGATTATGATAATGATGGTTTTCTCGATCTCTATCATAGTAAGGGAAGGCGGCGATATTTTGTACAGAAATGCCGGTAAAGGAGTTTTCGAAGATGTCACCAGCAAAGCAAATATAGGAACAAAACCGGTGGTACTAAAGCTTTGTTCTTCGATATGGACCATGACGGAGACCTTAACTTATTTGAAACAAGATCAAATTCAAACCTGATGTTCCGTAATAATGGTGATGGTACATTCCAGGAACAGGCTGAAAAAATGGGGCTGTCGGGCGGAAAAGTTAACAGTCTCGACGCGGCATTTGGCGATTTTGATGACGATGGCGACATTGACCTGTTCGTGGTAAATGAAAAAGGCAGTAACATATTATATTCAAATCAGAGAGAAGGCTTTTTTAAGGATGTAACTGAAGAAAGCGGGCTGAAAAGTACCGGAGGATCCACTGCCGTGGCTGTAGGAGATTATAATAATGACGGATTTCTCGACCTGTTCATTACATCAGATATTCCTGGTAATCATATGTTATATCGCAATAAAGGGAATGGCAATTTTGAACCGGCTAAAAATTCAAAAGAGATGTTTTCCGCATTGAAAAACGTCAAAGCCTATGATGCAAAGTTTTTCGATTTTGATAATGACGGATTCCAGGATCTTATTGTTGTTGGCGAATCGGAAATAAAAGGCGGCCGTGGAGTCTTCCTATATCATAATGACGGGAAAGGCAATTTCGAAGATGTATCCCGATTGCTTCCGTACCGACCATTATCCGGAAGACAGATAGCTTTATTTGACTATAATGATGATGGCGATCTGGATATTGTAATTGCAGGTCTGAATGGTGGTGTCACACTCTTACGTAATGACGGAGGCAACCTTAATCATTATGTAACAATGAAACTCGTTGGTTTAAGAGCCGGCAGTGCAAAGAATAACCATTTTGGGATTGGAGCAAAAGTTGAAGTACGCGCTGGCGACCTCTATCAGTCTATGGTAGTGACTGATCCTAATGTCCATTTCGGATTGGGAAACAGAGCAAAAGCTGATGTTATAAGAATTACATGGACAAATGGAGTACCTCAGAATATATTTTCACCCGGCACCGATCAGGCACTTATTGAGGCACAGACACTTAAAGGATCATGTCCTTTCCTTTTCACATGGGATGGCGATAAATATGTATTTGTAAAGGATGTGATGTGGAGAAGTGCACTGGGAATGCCTCTTGGCATTATGGGAGGCAATACCGCTTATGCATTCCCCGATGCATCTGATGACTACCTGAAATCCCCGGTGATTTATTAAAACCGAAGAATGGATTATACTCAGTTCAACTTACATCAGAATTATGGGAAACAATGTACTATGACAAGGTAGATCTTCTTGCTGTTGATCACCCCGATTCTGTAGATGTTTTCGTACCTGAAAATGGGTACCGGACCGTCTCGCCACGCTGTGAAGGGGACCCACTGCCCTCGGGGGATATGATGTACGCCCTTTGACCAACACTCTAGATCAAAGCGCGAACCTCGGTGTCGCTGTACGATAGGTCAACGAATCTCGTGCGGGTGGGCAACGGAATGATCGCAACTGGTCCGACCCAGTACAGCACAAACGCGGACGGGTCCGTTTTGCTCGTGAGCGACACGTCCCAGAGGGTGCGAGCAGTTCAAGGTCGTTCGGGGTTTTACTTCCTCTTTCGGGTGTAACCCGTGTACGGACAATCCTCGATGAAAAGGGTGATCCGAATGGAGTCGAGTGGCGACCATTTTCTTTGTTACAATCGCCAACTCGCTCGGTACCCGCTCCACAACCTACTCATCGCCACCGTCTTACTAACGTTACCGCTCTCCACAAAGGTGCGAGCACGGAAAAGTACAAACGTCAACCCAATATGCCCCGTGAGGGGGAACCCGAAGGAAGCGACGGGAGGTTTACCAAGACGACGAGTGGACGCGTGTACGGATATACGAATAAACGAAACGACCGACGGACGTGCGCGTCTCTTCTGTCGATATCCCTCCTCCATCGTTTGTGGGCGGGAGACTATAAACAGGTCGAATGGTAAATGTTTCGCCCCATGGGTTGCGGTACAGACAGTGCGGGCGACGGAATGAAGGGTGATCGCGGTCCCATCGTGCCTGACCTCTGTAAAGATACCACCTCGGTCGTGATCGGTTTCTTGAGCGGTTACCGTCCGGTGCTGAGGCTGCTTGGGAAGGGTCGGAATCTCCCGCGCGATGACGAAGGGACGGCGATCTCCCCGCGCACCGAATCCCGCGACCTGTGCGACCTGTTGGTCGAAGGGGATCACTCGGCGGCCCTGAATTGGGCCTGTAGGTCCGGTCTGGTGTCGCGGACGATCGTGGGTGTGATGGCTGCCAGGTACGGCCGTATCTCGATGCTGGAGTGGAGCAAGTCCGATTGGATCCCGTTTCGAAGGGACGTGTACTGCGAGGCGGTGGAGTACGATCGGATGCCCGTTGTCGAGTGGCTACACGACCGACGCCTACTGGATGACCTGGATGTATGCGCTACTGCCGCGCTGTTCGGTAGGTTGGGGATACTTAGGTGGGCCAGGGGAGAGGATTACCCTTGGGACAGCACCACGTGCGACTGCGCGGCGACTTTCGGTCACGTTGACGTACTGAGGTGGGCGATAAACAACGGTTGCCCTTGCGGAATTCGAGCGAGCATCAACGCCGCTCAGGACGAACAGATCGGTTGCCTCGATCTGATGTTAGAGAAGGGGGTACTCGTACTGTATCTGGTGTGGTTGACGGCGAGGTCGTTCGAGCGCAAGGGTACCATGATGTGGCTAAAAGGGATGCCCGAGCAATTGGACCGGAGTCGGCGTCGCGACGGATCGCTCTTCGTGATCTCGCATCCCGAATCGAGTTAGAGGGAGCGGTTGGAGGAAGGACAGCAACGGAGAACGGTGAACGACGGTGAAGTTAAGTAAGTTGGACCTTGAATGCAAAAAGAGGACAATCGATTAAAGGGTTTACGGTCGCGACTGTTTTTTATTGCTCTCAGATGCCGTCAAACTTGATGCTATCGATGGCGACGGCGTACTTGCACGTGAAATCCACCATCCTCTCGATGTAGACGTCGAATTGGGTCTTGGTGTTGAGGTTTGATCCCCCACGCTTCAGCATGTCCACCGTATCTGCAGTAGATGTCCCACGGGGGCCACGATGTTACCCCCGTTCGTGGCCGCGAGTACGGCCTTGTGCGCCTGGATCAGAGAGTCGGCGCCGCTCTTGCTGATCTGCACCTTCCCGATGGTCCTCGCGAATTCTTCCGCCGGCATGACGTTTATGTTGCCCTGTTTGTAGATGCAAAACTTTTGGGCTATCATCCACATGTGTTCCACTTGCTTCGATTCGAGCACGGCGGATACGTCTTTGGCGGTCGCGATCTGCACGGGCGTCCTTGTCCTCATCTGGTACATGAGCAGACCCTCCGAGTCGCGCACCCCAGCGTAATCTTCCAGTCGAAAGACGGGCGGGTAATCTCCGTAGGAGGGCGTCGCGCTGATTGCCATGTTCAACACGTACTTGACCAACGCATTCTTGTAACACGCTCGCCTCTGACCGTCGGAGAGGGGGCTCGACACGAATATGGATTCTTTGGGACCCGTAAGCGCATCCCCGCTCAGGCAGCAGACCCTATCCTTGACCCCGAGCGATTTGAGCCACATGTTGACGGGCAGTTGTTCCGTAGAGGCGTTTGCGTACCGAAGCACGTCGTTCATCTTTTCCCGAAAGACGAGATCGCTGATGAGGAGGTGTGCTGCCATCTCCTGCTGCTGTCTTAACACTGCCTCTGCACCTCCATGTGATTCTTGATCAACTTCATCATTGCCAGGTGTGTGCTCAGTCTCGACTCTTGCAACCGCGAGTTTGTCTTATCCCAGTCCCTTTGCATGTTCGATTCAGCATCGTTCTTTGCGGTCATCAACCTCAAGGCCCCAGTTCGGGTCACCTCGGAGGTCAGCGACGACATCGCTTGAACAGTGACCCCCTGCGTGTTGGATAGGATGGCAGCCGTATCTAGCACCCCCTTGAAGTCTAGCAAGGATCCGGAACTGACCAGGGGTCCGGCGGTTCGATCGACTAGATCCTTGATGATCGGCTCCGTGGACGCGATGGTTTGCGATTCCATGCCGTCGTTCATGGATGCCAACACGGAAGACAACTGATCCTCGCCCACGGAGTTCTTGATGTCCAACAGGGAGATCTGTTTGCTGTTGTCCGTGTTCTGGAAGGCGATACCGCCCAACACCGGTGCAAGCGCGAGTTCCGTTGCGGGGTCGACCCCTTGACCCGGAATCATAAGGTACGGGTTGATGCTGAATATCATGGGCATCACTTGCCCTTGTTGCCCCTGTGGTCCTGCGAAGCGAGCGAACGTGAAGTTGTTGGGCGATAGGTCACCGATCCGTCCGACCCTACTCCCCGGCCTCCAACATGCTCTGACCGACCACACCCATGACCTCCATGGCGTACCCGCGCACCTCGTTCGTTGGGACGGATAGTGCGATTTCTTGACCCTGGCCTCCGACGGACGGAATCACCTCACATCTTCTGCCACCATCCTGGTACGTCTCCGGTCCCGTACAGTTCAACTTGCGTCGAATCGGTGCTCCGCCTTGGTAGGATCCGATGTCCCTTTTCTCCAATTGAGTACCCCTTTAGATCGTAGATATTCACCATCCGGATGCTCACCTTCAATTCCTCCTGCTCGTCGCTGGTAAGGTCGGATGACTTCTCTTCTTGCTTGTATATTCGATTCACTCATTCCATTGTGCATATGTTTCTGGTTTTCGGTCTCCGGTTGTGTTGTTGAATGGAAGGTAATGAGCGCTCAATGATAATGGCTGATCCACCCCAACCGAGGGATGACGAGCCATCAGTATTCATTTATAAGAAATACAACGTAAGACGGTCCAAGGCCGCTACCGTGATGTCAACGGTGGTACCTGCCCCTATCTGTCAGCGCCCAGACGCCTGTCTTTCCTCCGGTTTCGGGTCAACAACCAGGTGTGTGTGTGTGTGTGTGTGTGTGTGTGTGTGTGTGTGTGTGTGTGTGTGTGTGTGTGTGTGTGTGTGTGTGTGTGTGGGGGGGGG
>CAVVGP010000042.1:0-18087 GCA_963747625.1 uncultured Bacteroidales bacterium
GCACCGCATAGGTGCCGATCGCGACCAGCGACGGCATCATCAGCGGCAATAGACCAGCCGGAACAGCTGCAACGTCGTGGCGCCGTCCATGATCGCGGCCTCGTCGAGTTCGACCGGCAGCTTGTCGGAGGCCTGCTTCAGCACCCAGATCGCGTAGGGCGAGGCGATCGTCACCATCGCCAGGATCAGCGCCCAGTGGTGTTGAGCAGGCCGTAATTGCCCATGGTGCGGTACATCGGTACCGCGAGGAACGCCGCCGGAATGAAATAGGTGAACAGCGCCAGATTCATCACCGCGGCCGCCCGGCACGCGCAGCCGCGAGATCGCGAACGCCGCCGCGGTCGCGATCAACAGCGTCAGCGCGCCGACCGCGACCGCGATGACGAGCCGAATTGCAGAACTGGATCCAGAAATCCCGCAGGAAATAGTGCTGCTGGTGAAACACGATGTGCGAAATTGTGCAGCGTCGGATGATCGGGCCAAAACTTGCCGGAGAACGCGTCTTCCTTCGGCGAGATCGCGAACAGGAACATGTGGTAGATCGGCAGCATGGTCCAGATGAAGACGGGAATGCCGATCAGCAGCAGCCGCGCCTCGGTGCCGGCGTCGCGCAAGGAGATTCGACGAGGCGAGCTTCATCGCGACAACCGTTTCATCATGAAATAGACCAGCGGCAGCACCAGCGGCAGCGCGCAGACGATCGAGGCCATCGACAGGTCGAGCTGGTCGAGCCGGAGATAGCGGATGCCGAGCGTCGCCAGCACATGGGTGAGGTCGGCCGGGCCGCCGCCGGTCAACAGGTAGACGCTGTTGAAGTCGCCGAGCGTCCAGATCATCGAGAGCAGCGTGCAGGTGATATAGAGCGTCTGCATCGACGGCCAGGTGATGAAGCGGAATTTCTGCCACCAGCTGGCGCCGTCGACCTCGGCGGCCTCGAACAGATCCTGCGAGATCGCAAGCCGCCCGGTCATCAGGATCAGGGTCCAGAACGGCAGCGATTTCCAGATGTGCATCGCCGATCGCCATGGTCAGCGCCACCGTCGGGATCGTTCAGCCAGTTCGGGCCGTCCTCGCCGGTGAACTTGAAGATCAGCTGGTTGACCACGCCCCATTCCGGATTGAGCATGAAGCGCACCGACAGGATGGTCGGGATCGAGGGCACCGCCCAGGGCAGGATGAACAGCACCGACAGCCATTTGATCCAGGCGCGTTCCTGGATGAAGAAGCCGGACAGGAACAGCGCCACCAGCATCTTGAAATTGATGCCGATCACCAGGAAGATCAGCGTATTGACCGCGGCGCGCGCGAAGATCGGATCGTGGTAGAGCGCGACATAGCTCGCCGGATGCCGCGCCAGCCACAGCCCGTAGCCGACCGGATAGACCACGAAGGCCAGGAACACGAGCAGATAGGGCACCAGCAGCACGATGCCCCAGACCTGCGGCGTCGTCAGCCGCGCCGACAGCGGCGCGCTGGGCAACCATCGGATGCTGAAAGCGTGATCGCCATTTGCGTTACTCTGACTCTTGAAGCAGTGCCGGCGCGCTTCTCACCGTCGTCCCGGCGAACGCCGGGACCCATACGCCGCGGCCGGTGGTTGCGAGAAGCTGTCGAACAGCGTCTCGTGCAACAACGCATCGCCTGTGGCTATGGGTCCCGGCGTTCGCCGGGACGACGGAGTGGAAGACGCTCAGCGGCGGCCGGCATCGTTGACTCCTAACCCGCGACCTGCTTGATGCGGGCGATCAGTTCGTCGACGGCCTTGTCGACCGGCACCTTCTCGCTCACCACGCGGTTCATCGCCTTGGCCCAGACGTTCTCGTTGTTCAGGATGGTGAACTTGTAGTTCTTGGTGAAGTCGAACGGCGTGGTGCCGCCGGTGAACTGGGTATAGACCGCCTTGCGATGGCGGTCGGCCTGCCAGAACGGGCTCTGCCTGGCCGGCTGTCGTCACCGGGAACCAGCGGCCGAGCGCGCCTTCGACATAGGGCCGCAGATTTTCTTCCTGCAGCAGGAATTTGACGAATTCCTTGCCCTCCGCCTTGTTCTTGGCGGCGGTGAAGATCACGCCGGTCTTGACGTCGGAGCGGTATTTGATCGGCGTGCCGTCCGGCTTGTTGGGGAAGCGAGGCGGTGATGATGGTCTCCTCATACGCCTTCTTGCCGGCGGCGCGCTGCTCCGGCGTCAGCGCCGGGTTGGTGGAATCCTCGAACCACTTCGCCGCGATCGAGATCGTGAAGTTGTGCGTCATCACGATGGTCTTGTTGTGGAAGGCGACGTTGTTGTCGGGGTCCTTCCAGGTGGTGGAGGAGGGCGGCGTGCAGCCCCTGATGTAGGTGTCGGTGTAATCCTTCAGCGCGTGGATCAGGCCGTCGCGCACCTTGGGATCGTCGACCAGGAGCTTGCCGTCGTCGTCGACCAGCTTGACGTTATAGGCGTCCATGAAGGTGTAGAACGACTGGAACGAGTCGGTGGATTCCACGCCCATCGGCTGGCCGACGCCATAGATGCGCTGTGCCGGTGGCCTTGCGGATCGCGGGCTGCACCTTGTCGCACCAGAACGACCAGTAATCCTCCCATTTGGTCGGGATGTCGCTCTGCTTGAAGCCGGCCTTTTCCAGCATGTCGCTCCAGATCTGGACATGCATGCTCTGCTGCTTCAGCGGGAAGCCGTAATAGGCCTTCTTCTTGGTCTGACGTCGTTGTAGAGGCAGGCGGTCTCCAGCGTGTTCGGCGCGAACGCCGATTTCATCGGCAGCAGGATGTCGGAGAGGTCCTCGAGCTTGCCCTCGAACGCCCATTTGCCCGCCGCCTGCACGTCATAGGTGTCGGAATAGGCGACATCCGGCACGGTGCCGGAATCCAGCGCCGCCACCGTCTTCGGGATCATGTCCTGGATCGCATATTGCGACAGCTCGACCTTGATGCCGGTCTTGGCCTCGAACTTCTTGATCGCCGTCGAGCAGCGCGTCGTCCTCGGACTTGTAGAAGCCCTTGCCCCACCAGACCGTGATCTTGTCCTGCGGCCTACGCCGGCGCCGCGGCGGACAACAGCCCCGCCGCCACAAACGCTGCCGCCAGCGCCAGCGCGCGTTAATTCCCTTGGATCTCACGTCATTCTCCCTGATTCCATCGGCTTTTTAACCGATTGGTGAAAGCCTAGCGCATTGCCGGGGCATGATCTAGCGGGATGTTGTCAGACGCAGGGTGTGGTGGAGGAGCGCGGATAGCCCTCCATCGTCGTCCCTGCGAAAGCCATGCCGCAAAGACGCGCCCTTCCGTCGTCGTCCCTGCGCAGGGACGACGACGTGGGGTAGACACACCTCAACACTCCCGCGGCGCATTTCGCCCGAGTTATGCCAGAAACCTTCCGCCCTCGCTTCAGAGGGCGCGGGGAATGCCGGGCGCCCGATGCGCCCGATAGCCGCGTGTGCAAGGTGGAAAGCGAAGAGCACACGCGTTAGTCAGGTCACACCGGAATCACCCGGCATTCCCCACGCAATGGTTTTACGGCTTATAACGCGCTCTCCCCGGGGACCGGGCTTTCTTGCCCCCGTCGCCAGCGTGATGCGAAGCATCTCGCTAACTTGATGCCAGCGTCGGGGCATCAGGACCACACGACTTCGCCGTCCGCGAACGTCTTCCTGCCAAAGCTTTCCCGGCGGTTTTGGTACCGTGCCGCCGAAGCCTTGAGGAAGGCGCGATCAGCGACGCTCGTCTTGCGCCGCCGCCGCGTCCACCGCATCCCGTTCCAACGTCCGTGACGATCGCGAAACGCCCCTCATGTGGGACGGGATGGCGGGAAATATGGCGGTGATTTGGGGGAAGCGCGAAGCGAAATAATTTTGCGAGGGGGGACTGGACAGGTAGCATCAGCCTGATCCGGTTCAGGAAATTAGTTTTTAGGCGCAGAGGCGAAAAGCGGGCTACGAGCCGAGACAGAAACGACCGGACGACGCATGATGGTTTCAAACGGACGGGGATTTCGATGCCGCTGACCAGTGGCCAGATTGTGGGGTACGACAGCGAGCGGTTGGCGTTCGCATTCACGATGATGAACGACGGCGAAACGGTGCCATGCCAGATCAGCGATGCCGCGATGGATGAACTGGCAGGGGGAAAGGGGACGCCAAGCATGGCGAGGCAAGCCCAGTTTGTGGCCCATCGCCCTGCGATCGAGAAAATTGCCTCCGACCTGTACGACCAGGCCCCGCGCTTCAAAGGCTACGTGGTTCGCATCTTCACAAGCATATTCGTGGTGGGTAGGGTGGTTAGGCGAGGTGCCGTGTGGCGCGAAGAGCGATGGGGGGAGGCGTAACCCGCCGATTTGCCGTCGAGGAGCGGCGGATCAGTTAAAAATAAAGCGATTTCTGTATACATAAACACTATAATACACCCTATATGGTGTAGAAATAACTATCGGCAACGGGGCAAAAACACGGTATTAAAAAGCGGATTCCGAAAGAGTGATTATCCTTTCAGCGCTTGCTGATATCTCCTGTTCACCTCATCCCAGTTAACGACATTCCAGAATGCTTCGATATAATCAGGCCTCTTATTCTGATATTTAAGATAATAGGCATGTTCCCATACATCGATAGCTAATAAGGGTGTTCCTTTAACCGGTGATAAATCCATAAGAGGGTTATCCTGGTTTGGGGAACTTGCTACTGCAAGATTCTTTTCCGGTCCTAAGAATAACCAGGCCCAACCACTTCCAAATCTTGTCTTGGCAGAGGTACTGAAAGCTTCTTTGAATTTATCAAATGTACCAAAGGATTTTACAATAGCTGAGGTTAAATCAGCGGATGGGCCCGATGATTTTGGACTAAGGTTATTCCAGAAAAATAAATGATTATAATAACCACCACCATTATTTCTTACAGCGTCGGACTGTTTTGACATTTCAGAAAAAATGTAACTCATTGTTTTGCCTTCAAGAGGAGTTCCTTTAATTGCATTCATTAAATTTGTATAGTATGCACGATGGTGTTTATCATAATGAATCTCCATTGTCCGTGCATCTATGTAAGGTTCCAGGGCATTATATGCAAAAGGCAGAGGAGGAAATTCTTTTGCCGGGACCCCTTCAATCCCGTTAGAGTCTGACTGTACCTGACTGTTTCCAAGTACTTTTGGTCCAATATAAGCAGCTGCAGTCAATAACCCAACTGACTTAAAAAATTTTCTACGTTCCATAATCTGTTTTTATTCAATAACATTCATAATTTGTCTTTGTTCATCCGTGTGTTCCTGAAAAGACTTATATCTTGATAATGCCAGAAGCTTTAAAGCCTATGATTTTTGGCATTTTTAAACCGTTAACAGAAAAATTTCATACATTTATGTAGTTTATTTTTAGTAACCTCTATAAATAAATTTATATTTGTTTTTCTTCAGTTATAAGTCTCAATAAGGGGCTGAATATTTTTGTATTACTGCTGATCCTGAAACCACATATATTTTTACAGCTGTAACAAATTCAAAAATCCGGCTAATAAGAAAGTAATATGAAAAAACTTACAACTATAGGAAGAATTCTCTTTGCAGTTCCTTTTGCTCTTTTCGGGATTAATCATTTCCTGATGCTGGACTATTACCTTGGTATGCTGACTTCATTTATACCCCTGGTGCTATACAATAATACTGACAGGTATAATGCTCATTGCAGCAAGTATAAGTATAATTACCAAAGTACTTGTTAAACTTTCTACCTTGATGCTGGCAATCCTGCTCTTTATCTTCATTATAACCATCCATATCCCGCATCTGATTACCGATGCAGACAAGACAATTACACTGATTGCCCTTCTGAAAGACATTTCACTTATGGGAGGCTCATTGATGATATCAGGTATTTATTCCGAGGAAGAAAAGCCTGAAAAAAAATAGACCATTGATAAGTATATCAATACATAACAATATTATTAGGAACGATGCCATAAGAAATTTTTATAAAATATTTTTACCTTTATGTAGTAAATTATCCAATACTCTGTATGAATCATTTTAAAGCACTTCTTACTTTATGTATTTGCCTGCTAAGCATACCTTCCAATTCTCAGACACCACTGTTTAATCAGCAGATGCAGGTTGGTTTTGAGGAGAAGCAGGGGCAATATGTCGATCTAAATGTAAAGCTGGTGAATGAAGCCGGAGATACAGTTCTTTTAAAGAATATTATCAATAAACCGACAATTCTGAATCTGGTTTATTTCCAATGTGCCGGAACATGCAGCCCTCTTATGTGGGGAATCTCCAAATTCATTGACGCTATGGATCTTCAACTTGGTAAGGACTATGAAGTTCTGACGATCAGTTTTGATCCTACTGAAAATATAAAGCTGGGGATAAATAAAAAAGCAAGTTATATAAGCACCATGAAGAAAAAAGAGGATGCGAAAAACTGGTTTTTTTTTGTATCCGACAGTGCTGATATAGCTAAGCTGACTAAATCCGTCGGTTTTGATTATCAAAAGGTAAATGATCAGTATGTGCATCCTACAGGGCTGATAGCCCTGGCCGCTGACGGAAAGATTGTACGTTATCTCAGGGGAATTGATTTTCTGCCATTTGATATAAAAATGACATTGGTTGAAGCTGCCAAAGGGAAAATAGGTCCGAGTATTAACCGTCTTCTTGCAATCTGCTACGGATATGACAGCAAAGGAAATCAGTTTGTATTTAATGTAACCAGGGTCTCTGCGATTGTTATATTATTCATTGTGGTTACAACATTTTTAGTCCTGGCGCTTTCGCGGATAAAATTTAAAAAAAAAGTTAGCCAATGAGTAATCAGAAAGAAATTGCGGAACCGAGTTATCTTGATTATAAAGGAAAATATAAAGGCATCTTTTCCTGGATACTTTCCACTGATCATAAACGGATTGCCCTGTTATACCTGTTTTCTATCCTTTCATTTTTTGCTATTGGAGCAACGCTGGGGCTATTAATGAAATTTGAACTTATTGCCCCGGGGAAGACCATTATGGATGCACAAACATATAATGCATTCTTTACTCTTCATGGCATTATAATGATCTTTGCTGTCGTCATTCCCGGGCTACCCGCCGTATTTGGTAATTTCCTGCTGCCTATTATGATAGGAGCAAAAGATGTAGCATTTCCTAGAATAAATCTTCTTTCGTGGTACCTTTACGTGGCCGGTGTTTCTTTGGTTTTAATCTCTCAGTTTGCCGGACAGGGTCCTCCGGATACAGGCTGGACATTTTATGCCCCTTATAGTTTCAGAACTACAGGAACTATGCTTCCTGCAGTATTTGGAGCTTTTGTTCTTGGATTTTCTTCCATTCTTACCGGATTGAATTTCCTGGTGACAATTCACCGTATGCGTGCCCCGGGTATGACCTGGCTTAAAATGCCATTATTCCCCTGGACACTCTATGCCACAGGATGGGTTCAATTGCTGGCAACTCCGATAATTGGGATTACTCTATTGATGATTGTCGCTGAAAGAACATTGCATATAGGTTTTTTTGATCCTACCTTAGGTGGCGATCCTCTCTTATATCAGCATTTATTCTGGACTTATAGCCATCCGGCTGTTTATATTATGATATTGCCCGCGATGGGTGCAATTTCTGAGATCATAACAACTTTCTCCCATAAAACCATATTCGGATATAAATTCATGGTTGCTTCTGTCCTGGCAATCGCCTTTGTTGGTTATTTTGTCTGGGGCCACCATATGTTTACTTCAGGGATGAGCGGTACGGCACTTTATACATTTTCCCTTCTTACTTTTATTGTAGCTGTCCCCAGTGCTATAAAGGTATTCAACTGGATATCCACCATGCATCAGGGGTCGATTGATCTGCAGACTCCTTTTTATTGGGCAATGGCTTTCATTTTTGTCTTCATGATAGGAGGTTTTTCAGGGCTTATTCTTGGTTCTCTGGCAGCCAATGTGCATTTACATAATACCCATTTTGTTGTTGCCCATTTTCATTTTATAGTGTTCGGAGGAACCGGATTTGCATTTTTCGGAGCAATGCATTACTGGTATCCTAAAATAACCGGTAAAATGTACGATACCAAATGGGCAAATATAGGACTGGTAATCTTTTTTATCGGGTTTATCACATTATATGGCCCTATGTTTTATCTTGGATTTAAAGGCATGCCAAGAAGGTATTATGACTATGATGAGGTCTTTCATGCAGGAAACATTGTTTCGACAATGGGTTCCTGGGTCCTTTATTCAGGACTGATAATAATTATCGTAAACCTGTTCTCCTCATTAAAAGGCGGAACCAAAGCTCCCAATGATCCATGGGGTGGGAAGACCCTGGAATGGACTATTTCTTCTCCGCCGCCGGTTGAAAATTTTGATGAGATCCCTGTAGTTACCAACGGACCATACTATTATAAATGAATACTACTACGGAAATACACCGCAACGATTTGGCTTCCAAAACAGGAATGTGGCTGTTCCTTTTTACAGAAATGCTTTTATTTGGCGGACTGTTTGTGGTCTATTCAGTGTACCGGTTCAGAAATGCTACAGCATTTCACCTTGCTGCAAAAGAGCTAAGTGTAGTTATTGGTACAATTAATACGATCATCCTTTTGACAAGCAGTGCAATGATTGCAATGTCTATAACTGCCCTGCAGAAGAGAAATAAAAAACTTGCCCTTTTGCTGCTCAGTATTACAATCGTCCTGGGACTGGCTTTCCTGGTAAATAAATACTTTGAGTGGGGGGGCCATATTAAAGAACATATTTATCCGGGGTCCCCGGTTCTTGCTTTGCGTGGGCAGGGTGATGTTCTTTTCTTTGGCCTTTACTTTTTTATGACAGGGCTTCATGCTCTGCATATCATAATAGGACTCGTCTTCATAGGTTTTATAACAGTAAAAATTATCAGGGACAAGATTACATATGACAACTATGTTTTACTTGAAAACAGCGGACTCTACTGGCACCTGGTTGATCTTATCTGGATCTTCCTGTTTCCCCTGTTTTATCTCATTACCTAAAATCAAGCGTAAGAATGGAAAATGAAAAAAATCATATAATTCCTTATCGTACATTTTTTTATGTTCTCGCACTGTTGATAGCGTTGACCCTTACTTCTGTCGCCCTCACACAGATTTACCTGGGTACTCTTACAGTGGTGCTTGCTCTGGTGATTGCGGCTGTCAAATCTTCATTCGTTTTACGTATCTTCATGCATCTGAAGTTTGAGAATAGAATGTTTTCTATTGCTGTTGTTGCTGTTACTTTGCTGATATGTGTCGTAATAATAATAACCTTTCTGGACTACCTATATAGATAACAAGTATGTATTCGACCACCGGAATTGACGCATCAAACTACGTATCTACCTTCAATACGGCATTTTACTTTATTGCAGGTATTTCATTATTTCTTCTGATCGGGCTGACTTTCTTCATGCTTTATTTTGTATTCAAATATAACAAGAAGAAACATAAAACTGCAGTTCAGAATGAGGGTAGTCTAGGGTTGGAAATCACATGGACAGTTATTCCGATTATCCTGGCACTTTTTATGTTCTATTTTGGATGGGAAGGATGGAAGCCTATGGCTAAACCACCCAAAAATGCTATGAACATAACCGCTACAGCAAGGATGTGGAATTTTTCCTTCCTGTATGAAAACGGCAAGGAGAGTCCCGATCTCGTAGTTCCGCTTAATACTCCCATTAAAATAAACCTTGTTTCACTGGATGTAATTCACAGTCTGTTTATTCCAGCCTACAGGATAAAATCTGATATTGTTCCTGGACGGGAAAAATTCATGTGGTTCATTCCTGAAGCTGAAGGAGACTTTGACCTTTATTGTGCCGAATATTGTGGTTTGAGACATTCATACATGAAAGCTATGGTCAAAGTCCTCGATAAAGAGAAATTCAATGCATGGTATGGCGATACCACGAGCCATGCTAATATACCTCAAAGCCCGTCACCCGGTTCGCAGGGAAGAGAAATTATGAGAATACAGGGGTGCCTGGCCTGTCATTCTTCTGACGGATCAAAAATTGTTGGCCCAACTTATCTTAATTTATTTGGCAGCCAACAGGTTGTAATAAGAAATGGAGCTGAAGTTACGGTTAAAGTTGATGAGGCTTATATTAAGCAAATGATTTTAGATCCGGCTTCCCAGTTTGTTATAGGATATCCCAAAGGATTAATGCAGAGCTACAAAGGAAAGCTTACCGATGCTGATATTGCAAAAATAATTGAATATCTTAAAACCCTTAATGAAAAATAATTCTGAAGGCAGACTCAGAGATTGGCTTCAATTAAGTAAATTAACAATAATGCTGCCTGTAAGTCTTACCGGATTTACAGGATATTTTATTTTTAAGCCTTCTTTCACTGCAAAATTATTGTTCGTAAGCCTGGGTATTCTTTTGATGGCAATTTCCTCTTCCGCCCTGAATCAGATACAGGAAAGCGGGCTTGACAGTAAGATGAAGAGGACTCTCGATCGTCCTATCCCTGCAGGTAGGATGAAACTAAATCATGCCATAATTTTTTCTGTGTGTAATCTGATTGCCGGTACATTCATTGTTTATTCATTTGGGAATCTTTTAGCCGCTCTTACAGGACTGTTTACCATTCTGTGGTATAACGGGGTATATACCTATTCGAAGAGGTTAACTGCCTTTGCCGTGGTCCCCGGAGCATTGACAGGTGCACTGCCTCCGTTAATAGGATGGCTGGCAGCTGGCGGAGGTATATTTGATAAGCCTGTTGTATTGCTTGAGTTTTTGATTTTTACAGGACAAATCCCTCATTTCTGGTTACTGATACTGAAATACGGGGAAGAATATAAAAATGCAGGCATCCCAAATCTGACGGATATTTTTAACAGAGATCAGATTAACCGGCTCACTTTTACATGGGTTCTGACCGCAGTAATGGCAGCTCTTTTCCTTTGCTATTTTGAGATTATCAGATCCGGACTTCTTATCGGTATTCTGCTTCTAACATCTATTTTTTTGATCTGGAAATTCACTGCTCTGATTAAAACCGGAGCAGAAAGGAAGCCATATAAAAAATATTCATTACTGCTTGATTCATACTTTTTGCTGGTGCTTGTTCTGCTGATAACCGACAGAATAATTTTAAAACTTATGATTCAGGCTCTCATCGAGATAAGGATGGTTGAAGGGTATAATTTTTGACTTGCTGAGAGTAGTAGCAACCACCAGGGAAAACAAGCCGGCAAATCCGAGAAAGGTTCCTGCAGAAATCCATCCAAACTTAAGTGCTCCGGTGGTCCCGGGAATAACCTGTACAAACAGATCGATATACTGGCCAATGATTAGAAATATTATGACAATGGAAATCAGCGTCATATTTCTGCTGGCCTTTACAGGAAGCAGTACCATAAAAGGAATGAACCAGTTTAGCCCTATCTCGAGGAAGAATAATATTTTCCATCCATCGTGCCATCTGACACTGTAATAAACAGTTTCTTCAGGAATATTCCCGTACCAGATTATCATAAACTGTGCAAACCAGAAATATCCCCATATTATGGAAAGCATAAATAAATATCGTGCGAAATCGTGGAGATGATATTCATTAAAGAAGGGGAAATATCCCTTTTTATAAAGAATAAATACAATCAGTGTAAGAATGGAAACTCCATGTAAAAATGCTGCCACCAGATTTTTCAGTGCAAAAATTGTGCTGTACCATCTTGCATCGAGCGACATAATCCAGTCAATTGCTGATAACGAAAATGTTACAGCTACGATGAAGATAAATATTTTTGAGTAGAGCTCAGTTTTACCAAATAAATACATAATCCTTTCTCTGTTTGAAGGGTCAGCTTCGTCTTCCCGCAGTGAAATCTGCCTTAATTTTCTTATAAACACGATCCATAGTGCAAAATAGAGGACCATTCTTGTAAAAAAGAACGGGATATTCATGAAAACTGATTTATGCTTTATTATAGGGTCAAGAGCTGCTTGTCCTTTATCAGACCAGTGATAAAGATCGTGCATGCCAAACCAGAGCAGAAGGAAAAAGAGTGCTGCAAACGGTACATATGACATCATTGCTTCTGATACCTTTTTGAATGCCGATGACCAACCCGATTGAGAGATACTCTGAATAACGAAAAAGAAAGCCCCTCCCATCGAAATGGAAAGAAAGTAATAATTTACTATCAGCCAGTTCGCCCAGGTCACCTGGCGCTCTGTAATAAGCCCGAAGATGATGGTGATAACTCCTATTGCTATTAACAACAGTGTTATTATCTTAAAGTTTCTGGAAACGATTAATTGGTCCTTCATTGGCTGATTATTTGAGGTAAAAATTTCCAGTATTTTCTGCCGGTCTCAGTATCATCTGTTTTATCAAGCCTTTCGTATAAACTACCTGTTCTACTTTTTTCCGATAACCGAAGCCTCTGACTTATTTTCCTGAAGCTTCCTGATATACAGAACCAGTTTCCACCTGTCATCCGGTCTTATCTGCGAACCATGTGCTCCCATTGACCGTATTCCAAGGGTAATTGTATGATATATCTCGCCATCCATTAGTTTAGCAGCGGTGTCCCCTGAAAGAGAAAGAGGTTTTAAGGGGTAAAGACCATTTGTGAAAAGATGCCCGTCTCCATTTCCTGCTATGCCATGACATCCTATGCAGAAGGTGGTATAAATTAACTTCCCCCTTGATATTGTTTCCGGATTTGCCTTAAAAGGATTAATGAGTTCTTCCCCGGCCTTTTTGCGCGATGCCGGATCATTGGTATAATCAAAAGGCACAAAATCGCGTGGAACAGTGCCAGGTGCCGGGACTCTCATTGTCATGCCGTCTTCAAAGTTTGGATTCTTTGAATATGTCCTATAGGCAGCAGAATAAAACATATCAGGGAAGTAATCCCAGCCCGGATTATTCCTTTCCCTGTTACAGGCAAACAGATTCATTAATAAAAAGACCATGAACAGCGTCTTGAATAGTTTTCCCGGTGAAAAATTATCTGTCATGATTCTATATTTTCAAATTCTTTATCAATTATCTCTATTGCACCCTGCTCTTCCATAATGCTTCGGGCACTTCCCGCTGCTGAAATATCAGGGAAATTCGCATCGACCACAATTACAAATTTATCATCAGTTGCTCTCAGATCAAAGATTGTATTACTTCTTCCCGGAAACAGTTTTGATCTTGCTGAAAAGAGAGCAAGGCTTGCTATCGTGACGGTAAGTATTGTTATAATAATGGTTACAATTATGAAGGAAGGGAATGAGTTGTATGGTTTCCCTCCATAAACGATCGGCCAGTTGATAACAGAAGTAAAGTAAAGAAAAGCCAGGGTCGATATGATTCCAAACAAACCAAAGAAATAGGCAGCCGTGGGCAGTCTCGACTTCCGCTTCAGCAAATGGAATACTTCATGTACCGGATAAGGTGTAAAAACGTCAAAGATCATTAACTTTTTCTCCTGTAACGATTTGATTGAGGAAATAAATTTTCCTTCATCATCGAAAATCCCTATTTTAAAAGTCCTGGTCATAATCAAGCCAATTTAATCCTCTTTCTTATTCCCGATATGAGCAACGCCCTTTAATTCGCTTATGGCCATCATAGGAATATATCGCATGAAAAGCAATACTCCCACGCCAAATAATCCGACAGTCCCGGCGAAAACACCAATATCAATGACAGTCGGGCTGTATGAGACCCAGTTGGATGGCAGAAAATCCTTATTCAGCGATGTTATAACTATATTGAACCTTTCCAGCCACATTCCAATATTTATGGAAATCGAAATTATCAACAGCCAAACCCAGTTTCTTCTCAGCTTCCTGAACCAGAAAAGCTGGGGGATAAGAGCATTGCAAACTACCATTCCCCAGAATTGAATTGTATAATTACCTGTTATTCTGTTCCTGAAAAATGTGAACATTTCATATTTATTGCCTGAGTACCATGCCATGAACACTTCTGTGAGATAAGCCGTTCCCATAATCAACGAAATGAAAATTAGGATCCTTGCGATTGCATCCATATGGTTATCGGTAATGTAATCTGTCAGCTTATATACTTTTCTTATAAGAACCATAAGTGTCATAACCATGGCAAACCCTGAGAAAATTGCTCCAACCACAAAGAACGGGGGGAAAATTGTGGAATGCCAGCCCGGTTCGATACCTACGGCAAAATCTGTTGCAACAATTGAATGAACTGAAACGACAAGCACTGCAGCTATACCCCCCAGAATGAAACTTAGCGATTCATACCTTATCCAGTGCCGGCTTGAGCCTGTCCATCCAAGGCTGAAGAAGCCATATAAAGCTTTTCTTATTTTTGAAGTTGTTTTATCTCTTATTGTAGCCAGATCGGGTAACATTCCAAGATACCAAAATGAAACAGATATCAGCAGGTAGGCTGTAATTGCGGTGAAGTCCCAAAACAGCGGTGAGTTGAAATTCACCCATAACGGTCCACGTGTATTCGGGTAAGGGAAAATGTAAAATGCAAGCCATATTCTTCCCATATGCAATGCCGGAAAGAGTGCAGCTGAGATTACAGCGAAAACAGTCATTGCTTCAGCGGCCCTGTTAATAGATGTTCTCCATCTCTGTCTTAGGATCAGCAGGAAAATTGAAAATGCTGTTCCGGCATGTCCGATTCCGATCCACCAGACAAAATTGACAATTGCCCATCCCCATGCTACCGAATTATTCACCCCCCAGGTACCAATTCCTTTATAAACAGTCATATAAATGCAATACCCGCCAAAAATTGCAGCAGCTGATGCAATTGTCAGAGCAAATGACCACCACACTCCCGGACGAACATCCAGCGGGTTCATTATTTCCTCAGTAATCTGACCAAGCGTCTTATTGCCTTCAATAAGGGGACCTCTGATTTTCTTGTTATACATCGATTGCTTAATGACTATTTATAATTATATTTTTTCATCATTCCGTACTTTAGTCAGGTATCCGGTATTCGGAAGGGTATGCAGCTCTTCAAGCAAATGGTAACATCGTGGATCTTTGAATAAGCCGGAGACCTTACTGTTTTCATCATTTAGATTACCGAATACAATTGCACCTGAAGGACAGGCCTGCATACATGCAGGTTTAATTTCAAAATCCTTCAGCACCCTTTTTTCAAGTTTTGCCTGCAGCTTTTTCTCCTGTATTCTCTGAACACAGAAGGAGCATTTCTCCACAACGCCTCTTTCCCTGACAGTAACATCAGGATTTAATACCATTTTGCCAAGATCAGATGCAGTATTAAAATCGAAGGATTTATTATCGGTATACCTGTACCAGTTGAATCTTCTTACTTTATACGGGCAGTTATTTATACAATATTTAGTTCCGACACACCTGTTGTATGTCATCTGATTTAATCCTTCACTGCTGTGATTAGTGGCTGAAACCGGACAAACATTTTCACACGGCGCATTATCACAGTGCTGGCAGGCAAGTGGCTGGAAATATACTTTAGGATCATCAGGATTCTCTGAATAGTACCGGTCAATTTTCATCCAGTGCATAATCCTTCTTCGAATAACCTCTTCTTTCCCGACAACAGGAATATTATTCTCAGCCTGGCAGGCAATAACACAGGAATTACATCCTACGCATGAATTCAGATCTATTGAAAGCCCCCAGTGAAAACCATCATATTTTATCTCAGGATACAGAGTTTCATGTGACGATTTATATTCCTTATGAAACTCATTTCCCGAGGAAGGGTCTTTTTTATATTCACTTAATAACAGTATCTCTTACAATTGGCCTTCCTTCCATGGAATAATGTTCCTGGGTAAGCGCCAATCGTCTTTTCTTCAATGTTTTTTCAATTTTTTCAACCTTAAATCCATAATACCTGTTCCCTTCATTATTACTGATATACGGATATATATTTACTCCAATATTGTTACATACAGGGCCGGAATTTGTATGACCATAACCAAGAGCAACAGAGATAGTTCCTTCTGCCTGACCGGGCTGAATAAACACTGGAATTTCCAAACCATCCGACAGCTTTATAAGATCTCCTGCAGCGATATTCATTCTCCCGGCATCACCTGGTGATACAGCAGCTACATTCTCCCAGCATTGTTTTGAAACAGGGTCAGGTAATTCCATCAGCCAGGGATTATTGGCATGCATACCTGTTCCCAGCGATACGCTTTCGGAAATAACCACTTCCATTCCGCCGTCAGAAGTCACTTCTGATACATTTATTACCCTGGCAAGTGCTTCTTTTTTAAATGGCATTGATGCGCCTTGTGGTACATTGTACACGAAAACACCATCACCCAGGGATTTATTCCAGAAAGTCCTGAATTCTTTAATATTAGAATGCGGGAAATATTCTTTTTCCCAGTTACTCATGATATAATCATGATACGTGACTTTGCTCCTGACCATTTTAATAATGAATCCTGGAATGAGCGCGTTTCAAATATCGGGTTTATACAAGGCTGGCTTAAAGACAATTGCCCGGGTATTATTTCTGAATCATCCCATGATTCCAGATAGTGATTAACAGGACATTCATATTTTGCTTTTCCCACAGTATCATTCAAGGCCGTTGCCATATTTATTGTCAGGTTTGTATTATTTAACCCTGCCAGGAATTTTTTTGAGTCAGGGTAATCATAAAGAGGATTGACATTGTACATCAGAAGAGCTTTCACCTTACCTGAACTTAAGTCATTTACAAGCTCTTCCATCTTCCTGTCAATACCGGACGCAATATTCAGATTATTATAAAGATCGATACATCCTGGATAATTGCCGAGAAGAGAGTTTATTCCGTTGACAATAATCTGTATTTTAACATTGTTAGTCCCTGAAATCACCACGGACCTGCCTTTCAATTTAATCAGGTCATCTGCAAGTTCTGAAAGGTCCTCTCTGAATGCGGACTGTTAATTTTAGCTCCTCCTGTTTTTTCAGCTATTTTATTATACAGATCCATAAGCAGTATCATTTCTTCAGAAGGCTTAATCTTCTTCCTTATATCGGCATTAGCCCCTGTGAGAGTCATTCCTGATTCAAAATGAATATGCCTGACCATTCCCTTTTCACCGCTGTCCAGCTTTCGGCGCGATACATAACCTGGAATAAAATGAACAGGAGCCAGCCATGTGCCAAGAAAATCAGCATTAACTGAAACTACAAGTGAAGCGTTCCCGAAATGATAATCAGGAATTATTGTTTTCCCGAAACAAAATGAATTAGCTTCCAGAAGGGCAGAATATGAAACGGCATCATACTGAATCCATCTAAAATTCCGGAATCCTTTCCCAAACTCATTTATCAGCCTGATTGTGGAGGGGGAAATAAGGGTTGAAGAAAGCAGAACAATATCCCCACCTTCTGAATTGATCTTCCCAAGGTCCCCTATAATCTGTTCGTCAATTCTATCCCACGACACTTTTTTATTAAGTACAGCAGGGCATTTCAGGCGGGCATCATCGTACAGACTAAACACGGAAGCCTGCACCCTGGCTGTAGTTCCTTCACCATTAAATGAAGACAGAGCATTGCCTTCAATCTTAATAGGACGACCATCCCTTGTTTTTACCAGGATACTTGAATATTCATGACCGTCATAAAATCCTGAAGCATAGTAAAGTGCCTTTCCCGGGGTAATTTCAGGCGGTTGAATGACATATGGCAAAGCGTAATGAACAGGTCTTTTGCAACTTGCCACAACGGCAGCGGAAGCAAAACTGAATCCGAGAATTTTAAGAAAATCTCTCCTGGAAGTGGCTTTCCTGTTAAAATTACCTTCAAATAATTCCAGACCCAGATCATTTAAGTTTTCATCACTATTTTCTTCATGACCTGAAGCTCTGCTTTTTATTTCCTTTGGATTCTTAACCTCCTTTTTCATATCCCGGCACCTTTCCAAAATTCTGTTATTAATAATGGCATTTCATGCATTCCCTGCCTCCAACCATGATCTCGGTAACGCTATCAATCTCTCCTTTTTTCAATTTTTCTGTGAGATTGCGGTATTGTGAATAAAATTTATTATCATGAAAATCGATTTTCCTGGTCCTGTGACAACTAATGCACCATCCCATAGACAGGTCTGACACCTGC
>CAVVGP010000043.1:0-3842 GCA_963747625.1 uncultured Bacteroidales bacterium
AGGCTAAAAGAGAAGAAAGTTAAGCTTTATCTGCCCGTTGACAGCCTTAATGCTGATAAGTTTGAAAATGACGCTAATACAAATATTACTGAAGTCAATGCTGTTACAGACGGGTGGATGGGTCTTGATATAGCTGAGAAAACTATAAAGGAATTGACTTCGGTTATTGAAAATTCTAAAACAATTTTATGGAATGGGCCAATGGGCGTCTTTGAAATGGAAAAGTTCTCAAAAGGCACAACTGCTATTGCGAAGGCTATTGCAGCTGCAACAGCAAAAGGGGCATACAGCCTTATTGGAGGAGGAGATTCCGTATCTGCTATAAACAAAAACGGACTTGCTGATAAAGTCAGTTATGTTTCGACTGGCGGCGGCGCAATGCTTGAGTACATGGAAGGCAAAAAGCTGCCGGGAATTACTGCTATCGGGGAGAATAGGTAAAGACTTACTTATTTATTGCAGGAACACTGGTTACTTTTAGTAAATTAAGAACAGGCTGCTTCAGTTGCAGCCTTTTTTTTATATTTGCATCATGAAAAGGATAATAATTATTCTGACAGCGGTATTCTTAATGCTTGCAGGATGCACAAAGAAGGAGGCAACCCGTACATCGGGGATTGATACAATTGATAATATCACTTACTTTTCAAATACTTATTACAATTATGGTTTCTCATTTGCAGGTGCCAACCTGGTACCTACGACCCAAAATCCGGGTCCGGATATAACTATATATGTAAATGTCGACAACCAGGTCGCGCGGTTAACACTACAGGCCGACAACCTGAAACCATCATTTTACAAAGTAGGTGATTTTACTGATGAATCAGCCGCTCAGTCTGCTTTTGACAGTCTGAAAACGGTATCTGTAACACAATGGCAGGATATGGCCGATTCCATTAATGACAACCAGGTATGGATTTACAGGTCTGGCAGCGACGATTATGCAAAAATCAGGATCATCAGCACAGTTAATGAAACACGGCAGTCAGTTCCTTATGGGGAATGTACATTCCAGTGGGTCTATCAGCCGAATGGCTCATCAACGTTTCCGGGTAAATGATAACGGAATTGCAAAATCTGGAGAACCGGATTTTTCAATATTCAGAGTCTTGAGGATTTCCGGGAAGTCACAATTGAAATATTTAATTACCAGTACGAAAACAATACTGTTTACCATAGATTTATAGAAAGTCTTGGTAAGACTGGTCGTGACATAAATACTGATAAAGATATACCATTCCTTCCAATAGAATTTTTCAGAAATCATAAAATTGTAAGCGGCAACCTGCCGGTTGAAAAAATATTTGAAAGCAGCGGGACAACAGGGGCTTTAACGGGGAAACATTATGTAAATGATTTGAGTTTATACGAAGAGAGCTTCCTGAGATCGTTCCGAATATTTTATGGTGAACCTGAACAGTTTCTTATTGCGGCTTTGCTGCCTTCATATGTCGAAAGAGAAGGATCTTCGCTTGTGTATATGGTTGATAATCTGATTAAAAAAAGCAAAAATCCCTATAGCGGGTTTTATAAGGGTGATATCACGGATATGATGTTTGCAATAAGAAATGCAAAAAACGAAAATAAGAAGATCCTCCTGCTCGGTGTCAGTTTCGCATTGCTTGATCTGGCTGAAAATGACGCTCCTGATCTTTCCGGTGTGATTGTAATGGAAACAGGCGGTATGAAAGGAAGGAGAAAAGAAATTACGCGGTCAGAACTTCATTCATTCCTGAAAGAAAAACTGAATGCAACCGCAATTCATTCGGAGTATGGTATGACTGAATTATTGAGCCAGGCCTATTCCAAAGACAACGGAATATTTTATTGTCCGCCCTGGATGAAAATCCTTATCAGAGATCCGCAGGATCCTCTACCCTTTTGATGAACGTGGCAGGACAGGAGGAATTAATATCATAGACCTTGCAAATATTCAACTCCTGTTCCTTTATAGCTACCAGCGATCTGGGGAAAGTAAATGAAGATGGAGGTTTCAAGGTGCTGGGCAGGTTTGATAATAGCGATATACGGGGATGTAATCTTATGGCAGAATAAAATAAGTTGTGCAGGGTGTACAAGGTCTGCCAGTAAGGCTGATCGTTCTGTTTTTCAAACTGGCAGGACCTCAAAACCGCATTAAAAAAGGCAAAATTACAATCCCAGCTTATTCTTTATATCGGCAGGAATAGCATTTTTATTCACCATTATCGATATTGTTTTGGCTCTGACATAATTTACCGACATATTAAGATATCCTCCGAAAGGATTTCTTTCAGTTCCCCAGGAGTTTTTTGTAATATAATATTTGGTGCCATTCTGATCTTTAACAAGGCCTGTAACATGCATCAGGTGATCATCAGTAGTGGATTTATCATCGTAACCTTTTTCGCGTGATTCCTGTGTAACTTTTACTTCCGGAAAAGGCCTGATGAATTTATAAGCTTCTGCTACCCGTTCTTCCTTGGTCATTTTACCATATTTCGCCTTATCGGCATTTGAATATTGGTGCGTACTTTCCATTTCCGGGATTATTGCAACACCTTTAAAGTGTGAGAATCCCTTTTCACTTACGTCCCCATCCCATGCAATAGTATACCCCTTATAAAGCGAGGAATCCATCACTTGATAAGTTCGTCAAGAGGCAGGTTATAATAGTTCATCTTTCTCCAGTTGTCGGGAATAGGAAGAAGACCCTGTGTGTAGAACGGAAAGATGGTGAAAGAAGTAATCTCAACATAGTCATCGGGCTTAATCCCTAGGTAGCTGTAAATGATTTAGGAGTATAACCCACTCCTTTATAGGTAAATGTCTGAGGAACTTTGCCAAGATAAGTATCAAGTACTGCATCGACAATACTGAAGTACTGATCGCTTTCCCTGTTTCTCCTAAGAGGTACAGTAGCTATCGCATTAATAAAAGCATTTAGTTCGTTATGATTATGGTTTGTCATGCCATAATTAAGACCCGAATATACCTCATCGGGAACAATTCCGTGTTCCTTATATTCTACTATCCAGTCATGACCAACACTTCCCTGTCCAAGGTTTCCTTTACCCTGCTGAACAAAATTGTCTTTTAGCCTGTCGACATAATTATATCGTACTATGTACATTTCGGATAAATCATATTCGCCCTTTCCCATTCGCAGAAGTTCTGATTCAATAAATGAGGTTGTCGCAAAATCCCAGCATGTTCCGGTTGCTGCCTGATTTTTAACAGGAGTGGCTTTTAATTCGACTAAAGGAGTAAATTTGTAACCCTCCTCAGTTTTCTGAGAAGAAGCATTGGCATTATGTTTCTTTTGGGCGAATGACGGTGCAATGAAAAGTGACAGAATAAATAATAGCAGAATACGGGTTTTCATAATATCGGAATTTTTAAAATAAAATTTAAATAATTACTAAGTCTGAATTATAAAAATGCTAAGCTAAAAAAATTATTGAGAAATATAATTGATTAATGACAATTCGGAATTTAAAATATGTATAAGTAAATGTCAATGAAAAAAAGTGACGGTTAAAAGTCAGAAGACCCGTTTTAATACATAAAATTTATCTGACGATATGAAGTACTAACTAATGTATGTGCATAATAAGAAACACAAGCTTGATGAACGCTATAAAGAACTTGCCACTAAAGGGATTCTAAATCTGAATATTTTTTGATTCATGTTTTTTGATCGGTTGGGGTCTAAATATTAACAGGTTAGCAAATTTTATTTAATTGTTTTTTTTTTTGCTAAACTCATTAAATATAATCATCTCCTTAAATGGCATTTTAAGTTGATATTCATTTAAGTTCAATAAGTTTAAATATTTTCTAAACAGGTAGCATACAAC
>CAVVGP010000044.1:0-12905 GCA_963747625.1 uncultured Bacteroidales bacterium
CTACTTTTGTTCTATCATTTAATTGCATACCTCAAGTTACATAACCTGAGGTTCCTGGAAGGGGGAGGCATCCCCCTTTTTTTCAACACTTTACATCAATTATTAACAGTATTTTCGAGTGGGTGGTGTGGTGGCAAACTGGAAATGGCGCGAACTTCAGCCTTTTTTGGGAGCGTGAAGCCTAAGGCATTTTGCCAAAAAAGGTTGAAGTTATCATTTCCGGCGCCCTTTTTCTTCGGTTCGTTTCTTTTTGGACGAACAAAAAGAAATGAACATATATAAAAAGAAGAAGGTGTCCTTTTGAGACACCCTCCTGCAATTGCGTGTTATTACAATTTGCGTGTTCCTGAATTATATTTCCAATAGTTTAACCTGCATTCAACAAAATATATATTTTAAATACCTCGCATAAAAGTCAGAAATAACCTGATTTTCGGGTAACTTTTAGTTTTTAAATCAAGAAAGAAGGTCTTTGAATAGGATTATTCTGACACGATTTCCAATAAATTACCTCGACCCATAATCTTTGCGAAAATCTTCAAATTATAGGTTAATTCTGTAGAATTCAAATGTAAATATCATCAATAGTATGTGATAAATAATTGAATTACAAATGGATATAAATTATCCTAAAACCTTTCTGGAGATTTATGGTTTTGGACATTATTATATTTTTTTAACAAATATTTTGTAATAATATGTTATTAATCATTTGTTAGTTCAAATTTTCATAAAATTAAATTGTTTAGTTTGGAGATTTAATAAAGTTCCTATATATTTGGCTGTTAAATTAAAACCTAAAACTAATATCGTATGAAGAAACTATTTCTGCTGATTGTTTTGTTTGTGTTTATAAGTGGCTACACTTTATTGGCACAGACAATAGTCATTACAGGTACGGTTACCTCTTCAGTTCAAGGGGAAGGTGCAATTCCGGGTGTTACTGTTACTGTTAAAGGTACAACTGTTGGTGCCATAACAGATGTAATGGAAAATTTTCAGTTACAGCACCACAGGATGCAACCACCCTGATTTTCTCCTATATCGGGATGAAAAAACAGGAGGTTGAAATCGAAGGCCGTAAAGTAATTGATGTTATAATGGAACCCGAACTTCTGGGTTTGAATGAAGTTGTTGTTACAGCCTTTGGGTATTAAAAGGCAGGCTAAAGAATTAGGAGTTGCCACAGAAGAGGTATCTGATAAACAGCTTACACAGGCAGGCGTTATAACGTCGTAAACGGTTTGACCGCCAAAGTATCTGGTTTGCAGATTAACACAGTAAACAATGGTGTAAACCCCGATACAAGGATCACATTAAGAGGAAACCGCCACTTCCTGGCCAGCAACGAGGCACTCGTTGTTCTTGATGGAGTTCCCGTAGATGCAAGCTACTCTTAATTCAGTTAACCCTAACGACATAGAAAACGTAAACGTACTGAAAGGTGCAAGTGCATCAGCCCTTTATGGTAACGATGCTTCTAACGGAGTATTAGTCATTACAACCAAAAAAGGATCTGCCGCTGGTAAACCGGTTATTACTGTAAGTAATACTACAACATTTGAATCGATCTCTTATCTTCCAAAACTTCAGACACGTTTTGGATCAGGCGACGGTGAAGACACAATAAACGGCAATCCGAATTATACATTCTGGATTGGTCCCGACCGTAACACAAGCCCTTATACCTCTTTTGAAAACCAGTGTTTCGGTCCAGAACTTAACGGACAGAAAGTTATACTTGGTGGTATTCTGGCTGACGGATCTTATCAGACTATTCCATACAGTCCTGTAAAGAATCATATCGAGAAGTTTTTCAATACTGGAATTACATCCCAGAATGACATTTCTTATTCAGTAGGAGATGACAAAAACAGTTTTTATCTGTCTGCACAGGATGTAAATACCTCTGGTATAGTGCCCGGTGATAAGAACCGAAGAACAGGTGTACGTGTTGCCGGATCAAGGACAACAGGGATCTTCCATGCCGATTATACTGTTGGTTACTCCCAGACCAACACAAGCACTTCAGGTACAGATCCATTCCAGTACAGACCTGTTTACTGGACAGTACTGAACACTCCTGCAGAGATTGATCCTACCAATTACAAAGATATAGTGAACAACCCGTTTGGAAATAATAATGGCTATTTCAATGCTTATTATATGAACCCTTACTGGCAGACTATTCATTCAAGGTACGGAACAGTAAGCAATAACCTTCTGGGATCAGTTCTTGTTTCCATAAGTCCTGCAAAATGGATTGACATTTCATACCGTACAGGTATTACATACAAGGGAGATCAGAATACTTTTTTCAGGGATGGACTTGATTACAATGATTATATGAAAGGAGACCCATGGGGCGCAGGTGCTAATGCAGTCAACGCACCATTTGCAGGTGTCTCGTATGATTATCTTGAAAGCTCTACTATCCTTACAGGTGACCTGCTGATTCAGTTGAATAAGAAAATTGGTGATTTCAGCGGTAAAGTAATCCTTGGTAACTCAATGTACGAAAATAAATACAGGTATGTATATGTAGGTAACAACTCTATTGTTATACCTGAATTATATAACGTCGGAAACCGTCTTGGTGAGATTGGTGCAGACGGCAATGGCTTAAATGAAGAGCAGCTGAACCGTAATTCAATGGGTGTATTTGGTGATATCACATTGGGGTACAAAGACTTTTTCTTCGTTCACGCTTCAGCAAGAAATGACTGGGACTCTAGATTATCAAAAGCTAACCGTTCATTTTTCTACCCGGGAATTGATGCCAGCCTTATACTCTCAGATGCAATCCCTGCTTTGAAAGACAATTCAGTACTATCATTTGCAAAGATCAGAGGCGGTATATCAAAAACCGGTCAGATCTCTTTGTCAAACTGGTATGCTACATTGCCTCAGTTTAACCCTGGATTGGGTAATAATAGTGTTACAGGATTCCCATATGGAAACCTTGGAGGCTTTGCGACCAACACAACTCTGAGCAACCCAAATCTGAAACCTGAACTTACCAGGGAAATTGAAGCCGGTTTTGAATTAGGCTTCATTAAGAGCAGAATCACCCTCGGCGTTAAACTTTATCAGTCAAACACAAAAGATCAGACAATTCCGGCAACAATATCTTATGCTACTGGTTATAACAGTGCATATATTAATGCAGGTGAACTGGAAACAAAAGGTCTTGAAACTGACCTCAAACTTACCCCACTTCTCAGCCTTGGTGATTTTAGCTGGAATATGACTTTAAGTTATACTTATAACACAAGCAAAGTAATATCCATTTATGGAACACTGAATTCTCTGCCGATACAAGACATTTCGTATGCTATTGTTGGCCAGCAGTTCCCGGCTTTGCAGGTAACCGACTTTGTATAGAGATCCTCAGGGCCACCTGTGTTGTTGATCCTACAACCGGATATCCTATGTTAGCCCCTGCACTTGAAGCAAATGGGACATGGTAACCCGAATAATATTCTCGGCATTGGCAACTACCTTTAGTTATAAGGGATTTAATTTGAATATAGTTGCCGACTACAGAAGTGGTAACAATATTGATAACTATGTTGGAGCTGCTCTTTGCTTCACTGGTAACTCAGGCATTTTCAGCTATGAACGGAAGGCAGGATTTTATCATTCCAAATTCCGTTTACCAGACAGGTACTTCTGCAAGTGGGGCTCCGATCTACTCTCCTAATACGAACATCATTACCAGAGGTAACGGATGGGCTCAGTGGTCGTACAGTACTTTTTCATCAACTCAGAGTTTGTACATGACCAGTGCTGCATTCTGGAAATTAAGAGAGGTCTTCTCTTACCTATGATGTTCCGGTTAAGAATATACTTGGAGGCGCTATCAAAGGAGCCCAGGTAGGTATTGTTGGAAGAAATCTTCTGATGTGGCGTCCAAAAACAAATATCTGGACCGATCCAGAATTCAACACCGAAACTGGATCCAGCAATGCTGTTGGTTATACGAACGAATACCAGACACCTCCTACAAGGGTCTACGGGTTTAGTATTAAACTTACTTTCTAAGTAGCAAAAACAAAAAAATATGAAGAAATTAATTATATTATTAACTGTACTGCTTGCTTTGGGAAGCTGCTTGCAAAAATGACTTTCTCAATATTGACGAGAGTTAACCCCAATCAGGCATCTGCTGTTCCGGCGAATTTGGTTTTGCCTGCGGCTCTCAACTCTGTAGCAGAGCTTTATGATCAGCCAGATAACTTTTCACTTTATTTATCTGTGGCATGGGCATGTGGGCTATCAAGAATGGTTATGTTCGCCGCCTGACATACGAAACGGGGTATAATCTTCTGAATACTTCATTCCAGGGTATCTGGGATAACTCCTATCTGGCGCTGGAGAATCTGGACTATGTTGAGCAGGCTTCACTGGCATCCTCTGAAAAAAATTTCAGGGCAATCGCCATAATCATGAAAACTTACCTGTTTCAAAATCTTGTAGATTGCTATGGCAACATTCCGTATTCACAAGCTCTTAAAGGTGGAAGCACATCTCAGAATCTGAAACCGGCTTACGATAAACAGCAGGATGTTTATGAGGATCTCGTTATCAGGATTGATACCGGCAATCAACCTGATACAAACAGCCCCGGTACAGCTAATGCTGATGGTAGTGCTGATATTATTTACGGTGGCGATATGGGAAAATGGGCACGGTTTGCCAATACCATTAAGCTCAGGATGTTAATGAACCAGGCAGATATGGATGGAAGGTCTTCTTATATTTCCACTGCTTTAGCTACAACTGCTTCAGTCGGTTATCTTGGGGCAGGCGAAGGAGCATGGCTTAATCCTGGTTATCAGCAGACAGCAAATAAAATGAGCGTTTTCTGGGAAAAATTCTACAAACAGGATAATTCTCTCCAACCCGATGCTCTTGGTTATTATGTTGCAAATCAGGATGCATGTAATTTCCTTACGACCAATAACGATCCTCGTAAACTCAGGATCTTCCAGCCTTATACCGGAACCAGTATCCAGGGTAACTATTTTGGTGGATATGTTCTGCAACTGGTATCCAATACATCTAAAATAGGTTATGGCATGTTACAGTCATATAAACAGAGCTCTCCGATTTTGACTGACTGGGAAAGTCTTTTCCTGCAGGCTGAAGCAGCTGAAAGAGGCTTTATTACTACTGCTGATCCAAAAGCATTATATGAAAGCGCTATAACACAGGATATACTTTACCTGGGTCAAAAATCATTCTGGGATCCTTCACTTATGTTCCTCTATCTTCTACGGATGCAGCTACATATCTTGCCCAGATACTGCCTGATGTTAATTATGATGCATCACCAAATAAACTGGAAGCAATAATCACACAAAAATGGCTCTCAATGATTGGTATTAGCCCTATGCCGGCATGGACCGATTACCGCAGGACAGGCTACCCGAATTTTATTCACTTTAGCATAGATCCGTTAAGAGCATCTGATACTCCTCCCGTACGTTTGTTATATCCACAGACGGAGATTACCACTAATAATGATAATGTTTTGGCCCAGGGTACAATCTCTTTAACCACTTCAAAAATTTTCTGGCAGAACCGATAAGAACCGGAGATGTCATAAATTAAAAACATTTAAAAAAAAGAATATGAGAAACAAAATATTCATGATAGTATCCCTTCTTGCAGTAGTTGCTATTTTAAACTCCTGCCTGAAAGATGATGTTGGTATAGACTGGACATCTGCCCTCAAAGGCAAGATGTACGCCGAAATAGAGTTGAATGGCGGTTATCAGGCTATGGCTTTGCAACCAACAACCGACACAGTTACATTCAAGTTTCTGGTCAACATAGCAACTGATGCGCTGCCAACCCAGGATATTCAGGTTACCCTGGCAGTCGATACCAATGCTATGTCAGCCTATAATGCTCAAAAAGGTACAGCTTATAAATTATATCCGTACATTAAGATTCTTGACAGCCCTCTTACCATTAAAGCAGGCACAAGAAATGCTTATTGTCATGTTCAGGTATGGCATGCTGACCTGTTAAATGCATGTGATAACTTCATGGCACCTATTGTTATCGAATCCACCACCAGGTGGGTATTCCGGCAGCTCCTCTTAACATGGGAGCATGCCTGATGGCATTACCAATCGCCAATCCATATGCCGCTGTATACGATGTCGTTGGTTATCGTATTCGTCCGGGTAATGCAACTGAACCATGGGTTTCAGCAGAAACATTTAGTACGGTTGATTGCCAGACGGTTATTAAATCTGGATTTGGCGATTATCTGGCATACAATGTTCAGATACAGATTACTTCAGATGTTATGGTCGTCGGCGGAGTAAATTGCCTGAAGGTTATATGCACTGTGATTGATCCATCTACGGGTAATGTTGTTGGAGGGATGTGGCCAACATTTACCGGAGACCCAGCAACACCCCCTGCTCCTCCTGCAAATCCCACGGATATCAACTATTACAACCCTGAGACAAAAACATTCGTGTTAAATTGCTATTATAATAGCTCTGCAGGTAATCGTATAATGTATGAAGTCTGCACCAGGGAATAAGTTTATTTGATTCTTCTTATTAAGGGGAAATAAGAATATGAATTTATAAATCAGACTTAATAGGAAAGAGTTAAAAAATTTAACTGAAAATAAAAAAATAGATTATGAAAAGAAAAATATTATTTATTATGATGCTGCTAGCCCTGACCGGCTTGATTGCAATGCAGAGCTGTAAGAAGTCCCCTGTAGGATTCGGGGTCCATTATGCCTTTACTACTCCTTCAGGTGAATCTCCTGCAAGTGATTCCACTATTAAAGTTTCAGGAACAACTGTAAATCTGACATGGACCTCAACGAATGAAAGTGATGATCCGGTCAATGCTACTGTTTATTTCGGAACTTCAAGCACTCCACCAGTATACGCAACAGGTGTCAAAGCGTTGACACTTCCGGTTACTGTTGAAATCGGAATGACATATTACTGGTATGTTAAAATGACAGATGCCAATGGCGAAACGACAACCGGTCCGGTCTGGAACTTTACCATATTTGACCCTATATCCATCTTTATTGGAGCATTCAACGTTGCTGAACCGGTAGATGTTCCATTTTACACTTGTAATTTTACCAAGCTTAATGATTCAACAATTGTAATTGATAACTACTGGGATTCCGGATGGACTGCAGATTTCATACTTAATCTTTCAAAAAACACCTATCACATGGACCTTACTACATGGTTGGGAGGCGCTTATGCAGGTATAGAATCAGGAACAATTAATACTACTACAGGCACGATGACTGGTACTTATAATATTTATTCACCGTACCCCACAGTTATAGAAACAGGACCTCATACCTATACGAGAGCAGATAAAAAGTAAAATCTGTTTTTGAATAGAGGCAACCCGAAAGGTTGCCTCTTTTTTTTAAAGCAAATAATTCAGGGCAATGATTTGCTTTGGATTTATCCGCAGGGAATTGATTTATGCCAGCCTTCATCAGGACTGCCGTGCTAAAAGCGACCGAAATAACAGGGTAGGATTACTTGTCATGAATTGGAGATTACCTACGGCCTTTGTCCTACGAAATCGGTGAGTTCGCATGCATGCGCAATAGGTTCCTCACTGGTGCCAAGGAATGAGGAATCTCCTTCTCCTAATTACAAATCTGATGAAATGTATTTTCCGGCTAACGAATGCAGTTAAACAGGAGGGAGCAAAGCAGGTTATTTGTGGCCAGTAGCCTGAAGCCCTTTTATTCAACTTTCAGATTAACAAGTTCAAGCCTTGTAGTTGAAGCTCTCAGAACCCTGATGGCAAACTTGCCAATTCTTATTACATCATTATTGCGGGGGATACTTCCATGATAAAAAAGTATCATCCCTGCAAGTGTTTCATAATCATCTTCTTCAGGGAGATTCAGATGATATTTTTCATTAAGGTAATCGATTTCGAAACGACCTGACAGCACATATTCATTTGATCCGAGTTTCTTTTCGATGAGATCAGTTGTATCGTGTTCGTCTTCGATGTCTCCCACAATCTCTTCAAGCACATCTTCTATTGTTACCATCCCCGAAGTTCCTCCGAACTCGTCAACCACAAGAGCAATATTCTTTTTTTCTTCCACAAACAGCTTCAGCAGTTTATTCGCTGGCATCGTTTCTGGAACTATTGCAAGTTTCCTGATCATCGACTTTATTTCCGTAGGATTTCTGAATATATCTTTCAGTTCAAAATATCCTATAATATTGTCAATTGTTCCCTGGTAAATCAATATCCTCGACAACCGTGTTTCGACAAATTTTTCTTTCAGCTGTTCTACGGATGTTCCCAATTCAATTGCTTCAATTTCAGTTCTTGGAATCATGCATTCCCTTAGTTTTACATTCGAGAAATCGAGAGCATTCTGGAAGATCCTGATATCGCGGTGATCAGGTTCGGACTCCTCCTTTGCTCTGATTACTGAGATTGACAAAATGGTCGAGATCGACCTTGCTGAAAACAAGATTCTCCTGTTTTTTTTCACCTTTCTTTAACTTTGAAAAAAATCCTGATAAAAAAGATTTGAGACTGCAAGGGTAAATTTACTGATAGGGTAAAAGAGGAAAAAGAATATCAGTGTGGGGATACTTAAAAACTTTAAGGAAAAAATTCGGAGAAATAATGAAAATCGTTTTTGGAAGAAACTCTGCAACAAGGAGGATGACAGTCGGTGGAGAATAACGGTATTGAAAATAAGGATCGACAGGTCAGAACCGATTATGGGTTTAAGTAATGCTCCAGACTATATTTGAAAAAACCAGTCCATAAATAACCAGTGAAATATTGTTGCCGATAAGCATTGTGGCAATATACTGCCCGGGGTTATCAGTAAAAACTTTTATTATTCGTGATCCGAAAACTCCCTGTTTCCTGTCAAGTTCAATGCGAAGCCTGTTAGATGTGACAAACGCTATTTCCATACCTGAAAAATAGCCGGGAAAGAATTATTGCTATAAATATGATTAGAATTGCGTTCATACATCAGATTTACCTCTTTTTCTCTGTCTGTGTCTTATCCACGCGAAGACAAAACATACCAGGGTCATTAATGCAAATATAGGGACTTTGCTGAAACCGTTGGTAATAGCAAACCTGGTTCCTGCAGCTATACAAAGAACACCGACTGCAATCCAGATAATTTCCATTATAAGCAGGGAACTATTCTTCATTGGGGAGATATATTATAGCAGTTACCTTAAAGATTCTTCTTTTGTTAAGATGAGAATCAGATTCGAAGCCGATACCCTGGCTTACCTGATCTTCACTGGTCATCTTAACAAACCTGTCGGTATAGATATGGTCTTTCTCCTGATTCCAGAATAAAATTTCAGTTTCGAGTTTTTCATTCTGTTCATTAATAACCACGACACTGTCTCGAAGCTCCCACAGATTATTATCGGTACATTTCGCATATTTAGATGTTATTCTTGCCACTGGATCCTTATGTCCATTGTAAACGACTACCTTTATCCCATGTCTGAATTCAGAATATGGCGGAGTGGCTTTATCGTATTGCTCAACAAGCGGAGATGTCATTATAAGCTGAATTTTTCCTGAATCGGCAAGTACCGTATTGAAATCCTTTACCGTAAGTGAAGGAAGTGTCATTATATCTGCCTTCGGGATGACAGGAATTTTATGTTCGCATGACAGAATCATCACACTCAGAATAATAATCGGTATTATAAGGAAAGAGTCCTGGACCTTTGTGATGCAAATTTAATATGCGGGTTATATCGCATTGTATTCCAAAATATGATTCAGGCCGTCAATCACAATATCAGGCACGTATGAGATTTTATAATCGATTTTATCTTTAAGAAATTCACTGTCACCCCCTGTAAGTATTATATTGAAATCAGAGTGGGTATTCTTAAAAGTGCGAATATACTCATTAATTTCATAAATGATCCCTGTTATAACACCGGCCTTAATAGCATCATTGGTATTCCGCCCTGGAAATGTGTAATCTTCAGCTTGTGAAACCAGTGGCAACTTGTCAGTAAATTTGTGCAGAGCCTTGAATCTCATTGTCAATCCCGGCGAGATGTTGCCTCCTTTGTAAAGATTGCCGGAGAGGTAATCAAAAGTTATCGCGGTACCTGCATCTATAATAAGGACTTCACTGCCAGGGAACAAATTATAAGCACCTGCAACAGCAGCTATCCTGTCAGATCCAAGTGTCTGAGGTGTACTATATTCAATTTTAAATGGGAAACCTCGATTTATGCGAAAGAAAATGCACTACCGGAATATTTGAAAGAAAAAGTTCAGAAATAAAGGGATGCAATTTTCTCACGGAGGAAACAATAACCTTTTGTATCTTAAATGCTGTCAATTCTTTTTCAAGCTCCTCGCAGCTGAGCTCATTTACACGTGACAGGGAAAGTCTTTTCTGGCCGTCATACACTGCCAGTTTTGTACTGGTATTTCCAATGTCAGCAATAAGATTCATATTGCAAAGGTAATAAAATTTTTGCCCATCCCCTAAGAACCCCCTGGCCGCTTCACTCCTGATAGCTATCGGGACATCCCCCTAAAGTGGGAATAATTCTGTAATCTTAATGAACTTTCTAAAAAATACCGAATTAAGCCCCCTTTAGGGGAGATGGGGGGCTGCTTTCTCCCGACTCCAGTATTTCATTCAGCACCTTTATTGCAGTTTTGACTGATTTCACATCATTGATGGTAAGACTCAGCTTTGATGCTTTTTGTTTCATATTCATCTGCTTTTGCTTCTTGTTTACATAATTCATTATTGAAACAAAAAGAGAACTCCTGTAAAACTGAGAATTCTGATCAGAAATAAAATTTGCAATGAGCAGATTATTCTTTAACACTATTTTCTCAATACCTATTTTTACAGCAATCCATTTTATTCTTACTATATCGAGAAGTGCCTGAGCGGGCAGAGGTATTTTGCCGAATCTGTCAATAAGCCTTTTCTCAAAAGAGCATAATGACTCTTCATTACCAATCTCATTCAGCTCTTTATATAGCCTTATTCTTTCAGAAATATTTGAAACATATTCATCGGGAAACATAATTTCCAGATCAGTATCAATTTGAAAATCTGAGATGTACTGTTTCTCCTGTCCTGGTTTTTCCTTTACGGTAACAATTTCCTGAGTATTTGGGGATTCTCTGAATTCAGCGTCTCTTAATTCCATCATGGCTTCATTTAATATACGCTGATATGTTTCAAATCCCACATCTGCAATAAATCCGCTCTGCTCTCCACCCAGAAGGTTTCCCGATCCTCTTATATCCAGATCCTGCATGGCAATATTAAATCCGCTGCCAAGTTCCGAAAACTCTTCAATAGCTTTGAGCCTTCGTCGGGCTTCATGGGTAAGGGTACTCACGGGGGCGCCAGCAGGTAACAAAAAGCCTTTTTATTCGATCGCCCGACTCTGCCCCTTAGCTGATGCAGTTCCGACAGGCCGAAATGGTGAGCATCGTTTATGAAAATTGTATTGGCATTGGGTATATCAAGTCCCGATTCTATGATGGTGGTGGCAATCAACACATCATAATCGCCCTGGATGAAATCATACATCACATTTTCAACATGAATCCCATCCATCTGGCCATGGACAATCGCAGTTTTTACATTTGGGCAGATCCGGTTTATCTGTGCCTGTATCAGTTTAATATTTTCAACCCTGTTATGAATAAAAAATACCTGGCCATTTCTCGATACTTCATACTCAATACCCTCTTTAATTATCTCTTCATTAAAACCGTGCAACTCGGTAACAATAGGCATCCGGTTTGGCGGAGGTGTATTGATAATGGAAAGGTCACGCGCACCCATAAGTGAAAATTGCAAAGTACGGGGAATTGGAGTTGCCGTAAGAGTCAGGGTATCAACGTTTGACTTAATCTTCTTAAGTTTCTCTTTTACCGAGACCCCAAATCTTTGTTCTTCATCAATTACAAGCAGCCCCAGATCTTTAAATTTAACATCCTGACCTACAAGTCTGTGAGTTCCTATTATAATATCAATTTTCCCTTCAGATAATTGAGAAAGGATCTTTTTCTGATCAGCAGCTTTTTTATGACGGCTTATATATTCAACATTACAGGGATATCCCTTGAGTCGTGCAGAAAAAGTTTTGTAATGTTGCAGGGCAAGAATAGTGGTTGGAACAAGCACGGCAGTTTGTTTACTGTCGGAAGCTGATTTGAATGCGGCTCTTATAGCGATTTCTGTTTTCCCGAAACCCACATCCCCGCAAACAAGCCGATCCATAGGATGTGCTGCTTCCATATCCTGTTTGACAGCCGTTGAAGCAGTCAGCTGGTCGGGAGTGTCTTCGTAAATAAATGAAGCCTCAAGTTCCCGCTGAAGGTAAGAATCAGTTGAAAAAGAGTATCCGGAGAGGCCATTCTCTTAGCATAAAGATGTATAAGGTCTTTGGCTATATCTTTTACTTTTGTTTTAGTGGTCTGCTTCAGCTTTTGCCAGGCCCCAGACCCTAGTTTATAGATTTTTGGCTCGGAATTATCTTTCCCTTTATATTTAGATATCCTGTAGAGCGAGTGTATTCCTACATATAAGATATCATTATCCCTGTAAACCAATTTTATCGCCTCCTCGATCTTCCCATTCACCTCAATCTTCTCCAGTCCGCCGAATTTACCAATCCCATGATCGATATGAACGACATAATCTCCCGGATTAAGACCCGTAAGTTCCTTTACAGAAATACTTTCTTTCCTTGTAAAATATCCACGTATCCTGAATTTATGGTACCTGTCAAAAATCTGATGATCGGTAAATACTGAAATCTTAAGGTCATGATCGGTGAATCCGCTATGGAGATTAAGCAACAAAGAAACAAAGTGGG
>CAVVGP010000045.1:0-10983 GCA_963747625.1 uncultured Bacteroidales bacterium
AGCAAAATCCTTACATACTTCAGGAATAACGGATGCCTTCATTTATAAGCGATCTGAGGTTCTTGGAGAAATCTCTCTTAACACCGACACGATTGCGGTTGAAGGGACTCATGGAAAAACAACCATTTCAACAATGACAGCCCATTTGCTTAAGCAGTCGCATATCGATTGTTCTGCATTTCTGGGGGGGATATGGAAAGAACTACAATTCAAACCTTCTTCTGGGAAATAGCCGGTATACGGTTATGGAAGCTGATCAATTCGACCGTTCGTTCCTTCGTCTCAAGCCACTCATGGCGGTTGTGACTTCTCTGATTGTTGAGCCATCTTGATATTTACGGAGATCAGGCCACTATGATAAAGGCATATAATGAATTCTGCGGAAAAATCAGGGAGGGAGGAACGCTTATTGTAAACGGCAAGATACGAAATGGAATTTCTACTCTCCTAAAGGAGTTACATGTTTTACATATGGGTTGAATGAAGGTTGTGAATTCCTGTCATGGGGTATAAAACATGAAAAGGATTTTTACAGCTTCAATATAACGACACCTAGTCGAAATTAAAGATCTTCATTTTGCATTTCCTGGTATCATTAATATTGAAAATTTCACGGCAGCTATTGCAGTTGCTGTTTTATGCGGGGTGACGGAGCAGGAGATCAGGAAAGCAGTCCTGCTTTTCCGTGGTGTACGGCGAAGATTTGACGTGAGAATTGATCTGCCAGGAATTGCCTTTGTTGATCGATTATGCTCATCATCCCGAAGAGATTAAAGCATGTATCTTATGTGTCAAGGAAGCTTTTGCAGGACGTGGACTTCCCAGCATATTTCAACCTCATCTTTTCAAGAACCCGTGATCATGCAAGAAGGAATTGCTAAAAAATACTTGATGAGCTCGATGAGGTGATGTACTGCCAATTTATCCTGCCAGTGAAAAACCAATTGAAGGAGTCACCTCTGAAATGATATTTAATAAGATGAGATATGGCGATCCGGAGGCTGATCGCAAAGGAAGATATACCGGATAGGCTTGATACAGGCAAGCTGGATGTATTGACAATCGGAGCAGGGGATATTGATTCACTGGTTGGACCTATTGAGGAAAAGCCAAGAAGAAAGGATTAGATGAGGAAGATCATGAAAATATTATTGATTATCCCTTTATTATACCTTATAATAATACCGGTATTTATGGCCCAGGTCGACAAATTCAAAGCCATGTGGAGGAATAGTTGTTGATATAAGCGATTCGTCTGATTATCATTTTGTTACTAAAAAACAACTATTAAGCCTTGCTTACGGGAACTCATCAGGAATTGCCGGAAAACCTGTTAAAGAAGTATCTATTTCGGCGATTGAAAGCAGGATCAATGTATTAAGAGAGCTAAAAAAGGCTGAGGTGTACATGACAATTGATGGGTGGTACATATATATATTGAACAGCGGAATCCGATTATGAGAGTGATGCCCTGAAACGGAGGCGATTATTTTGTTGATGAGACGGATTGTATGTGAGAAGGAGAAACCTTTATAACCCAAGGTTGCATATTGTAGAGGGCAATGTGAATATGAGTTCCGGCAATGCTGAATGGCGTGAAGTGTCCTTGACACCACAATTAAACAATCGATTCTTAAAGATATTTATCCGCTGGTGAATTATATAAATGACGATACGTTCTGGTCAGCTCAGATTGATCAGATCTATATCGATAAAAATGACGAAATTGACCTGATTCCCCGGGCAGGAAACCAGCCGATACATCTTGGCACTGTTGAAAATTATGAAAGGGAAACTCAGAAACCTCGAAGCTTTTTACGATAAGGTGATGCCAGAAGTGGGATGGAATAAATATTCACGGATTAACCTTGAATATAAAGACCAGATAGTTTGTAAAAAAGAGATAATCAGAAATAACCATATTTAATCCATATGAACAAAAAGGAACAGTATGTAGCAGCTATCGACATAGGGACCACAAAAATCGTGGCAATCGTCGGTAAGAAAAACGAGAATGGCAAAATTGAAATTCTCGGTTTAAGCAAAGCTCTTTCAAAAGGTGTGAAGAGAGGCGTCGTCCTTAATATTGAAGAGACAGTCAATGCCATCCAGACAACTGTGGATGATGTCCAGAAAAGATCAGGAATTCTGTTCTCTGAAGTCTTTGTCGGAATAGCCGGGCAACATATAAAAAGCATGAAAAACCGAGGCTATATAATGCGCGATGCTTATGATGATGAAATTAAGAAGGAGGAGGTCTTCAAACTGATTGAAGATATGCATAAGATACATATCGATATCGGGGAAGAGATTATTCATGTAATCCCTCAGAATTTCATTGTTGATAACGAAACAGGCGTTAAAAGCCCAATCGGAATGTGCGGCAGAAGGCTCGAAGCTAATTTCCATATTGTGATTGGTCAGGTTGCTGCTGCAAAAAATATCGAGAAATGTATCAGGAAAGCAAATCTCACAGTTAAGGATATGATTCTTGAACCACTAGCTTCTTCCGATGCAGTACTTACCGATGATGAAAAAGAGGCAGGCGTCGTACTGGTGGATATCGGAGGAGGAACAACCGATGTGGCTGTATATTATGATAATATAATACGGCATACGGCAGTGATCCCGTTTGGTGGAAACGTTGTCACAAAGGATATCAAGGAAGGTTGTGCAATACTGCATCGGCATGCCGAACAGCTTAAGATACAGTATGGATCAGCTCTTGGAGATATTGCACCTGACGATAAGGTTGTTTCCATTCCCGGGATCAGCGGACGAGAACCAAAGGAGATATCTTTCAAAAGCCTTGCTTATATAATTCAGTCAAGGATGGAAGAGATTATCGATGCTGTTAATTTCGAGATCCAGAATTCAGGATATGCAGATAAACTTGCTGCAGGAGTTGTCATCACAGGAGGAGGCGCCATGCTGAAACATCTGCCTCAGCTGATGAAATTCAAGACTGCAATGGATGTAAGAATCGGCTTGCCCAATGAACATCTTGCAGGCACGGCAAAGAATGAAATTAACCAGCCAATGTATGCGACGAGTGTCGGTTTGATAATGCGTGGCTTTGAATACCTTGAGACATATAAAAAGATCATTCAACGCCGGCAATTCGGATGAGTTTGTCAAGCCAAAGGCTAGTGATAGCGGATGAACTGAAGGGAAAAGAAGAGGAAATGAAGAAGCATTTGTGCACAGCCAGATCAGGAAGAGGAAAAAATATCACTCACTGATAAAATTAAAACTATGCTTGCCAAGATGTTTGAGGTTGAAGATCAGCCTATAAACAAATAAAAAAGTCATATATAAACATAAGCTGTTCATAATCAATTAAATAACTACGCTATGTCAGACGATATAATGAACTTTGATCTGCCTGTTGAAAGATCGTCGATTATTAAGGTTCTCGGAATAGGCGGTGGAGGTAATAATGCTGTCAATCACATGTTTGAAAAAGGTATCACCGATGTCAATTTTGTGATTTGCAATACCGACCATCAGGCACTGATAAAAAGCCGGTGCCAATAAAAGTCCAGATCGGAGAATCCTTAACCGAAGGCAGGGGAGCAGGAAGCAAACCGGAAATTGGCAGACAGGCAGCTATAGAAAATATTGACGATGTAATGGATGCCTTATCGGGAAATACAAAAATGGTTTTATTACGACAGGAATGGGAGGGGGTACCGGTACCGGAGCTACACCTGTAATTGCAAAAGCCTGCAAAGAAGCAGGATCTGCTTACAATTGCTGTCGTCACAATACCTTTTAAATCGGAAGGTAAAGTACGTATACGTCATGCTATTGATGGCGTAACAGAACTTAAAGATTATGTCGATTCATTATTGGTTATAAACAATGAAAAGCTTAGGGAGATATATGGTAATCAGCCTGTGTCCACTGCATTTGCAAAAGCTGATGATATTCTGACAACAGCCGTAAAAGGAATTGCGGAGATTATAACTGTCACAGGGTATATAAATGTTGATTTTGCAGATGTGGAAACTGTAATGAAAAATTCGGGAGTTGCTATTATGGGTATGGGAAAGGCATCAGGAGAAAACAGGGCAATAAAAGCGATCGAACATGCACTTGCTTCTCCCTTATTGAATTCAAATGATATTACAGGGGCAAAAAGCATCCTGATAAATATTTCATCGGGTAGCGGAGAACATGAGATCACAATGGATGAACTCGGTGAAATAACCGATTATATGTATGAGGCGGCTTCGGATGATGCCCTTATAATAAGGGGATTATCGAAGGATGAGAACCTGAATGAGGAGATAAGTGTTACAGTAATTGCAACAGGTTTTGAATCAAACAGTATTTTCCAGCCATATAAACCTAAAAAACCAAGCAAGGTTGAATTGCTGACAAATAAAAATGCAATTCCCTCCAGAATAATTCCTGAAACCGGGGATGATGTATTTTCAGTTCATGAAAAGGGGAAAAAGTCAATCATCACCGATTTTGAAGAAGAATCCCAGGGAGTGATTGATTTCAGTCTTGAGCATAATCTGGAGATGGATGAGATAAGAAACAGGAGAACCGATGATAATGATGAACCAATGGAAAAACCCGAAGCAACTTTAGAAAGGTAAAACATATGCAGAATATCCTAAAGAGGGAAGGTCTTTCAAATAAAACAATGAAAGAGAACATTGATACATTTGAAGATGTCCCTGCATATGTGAGAAGAAATCTCTCACTCGGTGCCCCGGCTAAGGCTGTCGAAAGCAAACTGTCAAAATTCACATTGACTTCGGATGATAATGATGAGCCTGTTTTACGTGAAAACAATGCATATCTGAATGATAATGTAGACTAGTTTTTTAAGCTTCTTTGCACTTAAAAAGCATGTAATTTTGGAATAATTATTAATTAATTCTACGCTAGATCAGACTAACGGGAACAGTTGCGTATTCATAAAGTTTCTGTTTTGATCAATTCAGTGGCATTTTGAATGTAAAGAAAATTAATTCTTTGTGCCATTTGCACAAACCTTTGCCTCCTTTCCCGTCAATTTTTATTCATAATGTCTATATTTGCACCTGATGATAAGACATATTTCTATAGTATTGCTTTTAGTTCTTTCTTCAGGTTTATATGCCCAGAAACCAGCCGGTTTTCCAAATAAGCCGAACAGGCAAAAACAGGATACTCTGAAAATTTCAAAAATAATAACCACACATAAACAGGATACTGTAAAAAAGCCAAGAATATTAAGGCAATGGACCCTTTCTCCCGATTATACAGAAGAGATAAGTATTCCTATTGATACAGTCTTCTCATTAACCAACCGTTTCAAATTAGCTGACAAATATTCACCGGTTAATGCAACTCTTGGAAATTATGGTCTGCCTTTCTACCAGCTCAATTTTTTTGACAGGGTTACTGACCCCGATAAATTTCTTTATTCGTACTATTATCCGTTAATGCATCTTCCTTCAAATGCACTCTTCATGAACACTCAGGTTCCGTATACTGAACTGGACTGGAGTTTTGCGGGTCCGGTTGCTCACTTCGGAGCAGACATTCAGAGTGAGGTATTCCCAAAATATTAACAGATTTCTGAATTTTGGGCTCATTTATGATATAGTCTACAGTCTTGGACAGTACAATTACCAGAGAGCATCAGATAAAACATTTTCTTTTTATACCTCATATACCGGAGATAAATATAAACTCTATTTCTCAGCAGGCATAAATAATCTTATATCATATGAGAATGGAGGTATAACAAGTATATTACAACTCACCCAGGCTAATACCCTTTATGCTCAGACAAATCTGGGAGCACTCGATGTTGCCAACAGTACTCTTAAAAACCGTAATATTTTACTTATACAGCGATATACTCTGAGCAGCGATCCTGTAGTTAAAAAGGATACGACTTCTCATAAACGATCAGGTTTTTTTGGATTAAGCGGCACTTTTTCTCATATTTTTTTATTCGAGAATAATGTCAGAAGATACAAGGATGAGGATCCTGGTTCAGGATTTTATGATACTGTATTAATAACCAAGACACTCACCTATGATTCAATTTATTCAAAGAGCATAAAAAACACAGTGAGATTCGATTTTTCAACTGATGAAGCAAGGAAGTTTACTCTGGGAGGTGGTGTAGGAATCCGCAATGAAATTAATATATACGGGTATATTATTCCGACATATTACACTTATTATGGGACCTATGCTTCATCTCACAGAATCAGCAATGTACTTGTGGGAAGATTATATAACAACATCGGAAATAAATTTGGCTGGACAGCTACGGGAGAATTTTATCTGACAGGATACAGAGCAGGAGATTTTGATCTGAATGGTGATATATCCAAATCATTTGACTTGAAAAATGGAAGAGCTATTTGGCTCATAACCGGATCAATTATAAATCAGCAACCATCTTTCTGGTTTGAACATTGGGGCAGTAATAATTTTGAATGGGATAATAATTTTAAAAAGGAATTCAGGATCGATCTTGGATCAACTTTAAAATATCCTTCAAGGAAAACAGAATTGAAGTTTAATTATGCAATTATAAAGAATTATACAGATTTTGATATTACTGCCCATCCTTCACAATATTCCGGAGGCCTTTCTGTTGCTGCTGTTACATTGAAGAATGAGCTCAGAGCCTGGAAATTTCATCTTGCATCCGACGTAATCATTCAGAAAAGCTCCAATTCAAATATTCTTGACCTCCCTCTTGTTACCGTACGTTCTGCCGGATATTTTGAGAACCTCTTCAGATTTGCAAAAACAGGAGGAAAACTTTATACCCAGTTAGGTATGGATGTTACATATAATACAATATATCATCCGTATGCGTATATGCCGGCCACAGGAAGATTTTACCGGCAGGATAAAGTGACCCTGGGTGATTATCCCTACATTAATGTGTTTTTAAATTTTAAAATCAAAAGAACCAGGGTTTTTGTAATGTACGATCATGTAAATGCCAATCTGATGGGTTACCATTATGAAATGGTACCGGATTATCCCATGAATATCAGGATGTTACGATATGGTCTCTCATGGACATTTTATAATTAAGAAAATAAACGTACCTTTGCACCCGATTTTAAAAGGAAGTGTTTAACGAAAGCAATATCTTTGATAAGAAAATCAATATTTTTATTAGCTCTGCTTGTAACAGTATTTACATCCTGTTCTGACCATCACTCTTCAAAAAATCCTGATAACAGAATAATTTCCTGTGATCTTGACTCAATAAGGGAAAGAGGGAAGCTTATAGCGGTTACTGACTTTAATTCAACAGATTATTTCATTTATAAAGGTGAGCCTATGGGCTTTAACTATGAACTGCTGAAATCATTCTCAGAAAGTATTGGAATTGACCTGGAGATAATCACTGAAAATCATATTGATGACGCAATCGGAATGCTTAAATCGGGGAAAGCCGATTTGCTTGCATTAAGTCTGACTGTCAATTCATCAAGGGAAAAAGATTTGCAGTTTACTGATCCGATAGGTGAAACAAGGCAGGTGCTGGTCCAGCGAAAACCAGCCTATTGGAGATCGTTGACCAAAGACGAGTTGGATAAGAAGCTTATAAGGAATCAGCTTGGACTGGCCAGAAAGACAATTTATGTTCAGGAAGGTTCTTCACATGCTGAACAGCTTATTTCACTGGCAAAGCAGATGGGCGAATCCATAAATATAGTTCAGGTTCCTTTTGAATCAGAAAAACTCATCAGGCATGTTGAGAGCGGAGAGATCGATTACACAGTTTGTGACGAAGACGCTGCGCTGGTTAATGCATCTTATTATCCCGATATTGATGTCAGTACACCTGTGAGCTTTCCACAGAATTTTGCATGGGGGGTACGGAAAAATAATTCCGAAGCTCTTTTGGCTGCTCTGAATAGCTGGCTTACAGTATATAAGAAAACAGGATCATATGCTCTCCTGTACGCAAAGTATTTCAAAAATCCGCGGTCCTTATCAATTGTAAACAGCGATTTTTATGCGCTGAATACCGGGAAAGTGTCACGCTATGATGATATGATCAGAAGATTCAGTGCCAGTATTAACTGGGACTGGAGGTTGCTCGCCTCACTTATTTGTCAGGAATCGCATTTTGACCCTGGAGTTGAATCTTATACCGGCGCATTCGGTCTGATGCAGGTAATGCCTGAAACAGGTAAGAATTTTGGTATTGATATTAAATCCTCTCCTGAAAATAACCTGAAAGCCGGAATACTCTACATTAAGTGGCTTTACTCAATTTTCGATTCAAAAATACCAGATGAAAAGGGAAAAATTAATTTTATTCTTGCAGCATATAATGCCGGTCCCGGACATGTCCTTGATGCAATGAAACTTGCTGAGAAAAATGGTATGAATCCACAGAAGTGGGATGGGAGCGTTGCAAATTGGCTCTTAAAAAAATCTGAACCTCAATATTATAACGATATTGTCGTTAAAAATGGATATTTCAGGGGTACTGAGTCAATAGCTTTTGTTAATGATGTGCTCGAGAGATATGAGCACTATAAAAACATTATCCCGGAATTAAAATTCAATAACATTAATCCATTGGCCATATCAGGCGGTCATTAATGGAGAGTTAATATCCTTCCGGGAGCAAATATCAGATTACATTAATTAAAATCCAGGTTTTTTATAATCATAAGCAGCTCATTAAGAATCATGGCTGTTGCACCCCATATGATATTCCCGTCATAGTCAAAATATTTAATATCAACCATTTCGCCTCTTATTTCCATTGGTTTCCTTTTAATCGTTGATGGATTAAGAAGTCTTTTGAGATCGGCATTTATAAGAAATAGTACCTCTTCAGCTTTAAGACTGAAAGATGGTTTCTCGTCAATCCACCCGGTGACAGGTGTAACAATCATATTACTCACAGGAATGAAAAGGGGAGTTAGCGTGCCAATTATATTTACTTTTTTCGGGTCGATTCCGGTTTCTTCAAAGGCTTCCCGAAGAGCTGTCTGGACAACATTTTCATCGTCCGGTTCTTTTTTGCCGCCCGGGAAACTTATCTGACCACTGTGAATGCCAGTATATTCAGGTCGTTGCATAAATACTGTATGGATCGATCTATTCTCTGGAAAAAGAAGGATCAAAACTGCTGCTGTACGGGCATCATTCCCGGGAAACCTGGGAAAATTTTTTATAAAGCGATCCGATGAAGCCATCTGCCACTGAACATCTGATCCCGGGAGGCCTTTAAGAATTTCGGTTTTTAGCCTGTAAACGAATTCATTCATCCTTTAAAAATCAATTAATTGCAAAGATCGCAAAGATCGGAATGAAGAACATTATTTTAACTTTGTATTCTCTGCACCTGCCTAGAGTACTTTTTGGTTAAATAGATCTTTTAAATCATTCTTTATAGAAAAGCATCTCCTTAGGTATAGGCTGAGCCTGAAGCGTTTTCTTGCCGGTCACCCATCCTAAAGTAACAGCTGGGCACCGCCGAGCACCAGGCAGCACAGGCCGGTACGACGCAAGAACATCGGAGTTGCCCTAGTTGGCGATAGCGTTCCACGTAGCGGCCGAACGTGCCGGGCAGCGCGAGCACGGCCAAGGGGGCCGCCAACATCAGGAAGCCGAAGGCCATGTCCCATTGGCCCAATTGCTCGGGGTCCAGCCAGCGGCAAAAAAGGATCTCCCGCAGAAAACCGACGAACCGTTGCACAACGGTGAGGACCAACAGGATCAGTACGCCGTCGGCCAGGGTGTGGGCGCAAGCCCCACGACCGCGTCCAGGGGGCTCTGCCCATCCAGGGGGATCGTGTGCGTGGTGCTCTGCAGGTCTTCGTCTTTCATCGTGGCTGCGCACGTCGCGGCGGACCGGGAGGATTTCTCAACTCTCGCTCAGAATCGGGGTTTTGCAAATGGGCGGGTCGCCCTTGGAGGCCCGGCCGAGAGGTCCTCGCGCCCTCCACGAACGTGCTGGCCACAGGTGGGCTGATTCTGCGGGCAAAGACTTGTCGACGGCCTACACGCGCAAATTAACGAAGATGCCGCATGTGCGGGTTCGTCGTGGCGTGGCGCCCCCCGACCTCCTGGGGTCATTTGTCTTCGTCGGGCCTTATTGATACCGGCGAAGCCAATGTTCGTGATTCACCGCAAATCCAGCCGAAATCGGCAGGATTTGCTGCCTCCGAGGCCGCTCCAAGTGTCATTGGCAATGCGGGCCTTCAGGTCGCCCGGCCATGGCGGTCTTTTCGGCCTCGGCGATCACCTCGCCGATCGATGCTCGGCGGCAAACGGCGATCTTGGCAAACTCCAACGTGAAGGTGCCCTGGCCCTGCGTCAGACTGCGCAGGTCGGCATCGAGTAGCCGAACGTCTCGGCCAGCGGCACCTCGCCCTCAATCCGCGGTCACGCCGTCCAGATCGGTGGCCAACACCATGCCGCGACGGCTGGTCAGATTGCCCACACCGAACCTTGGATCGCTGGGACCTCGATCTCGATCTTCATGACCGGCTCCAACAACACCGGCCGGGTGTGCGGGAAGTTTTTCCGCATGGCAGTGTGGGCGGAGAGCAAGGTTTGGAAGGCCATGGGAACTATCGACCTCGTGATACGAGCCGTCCTCGATCGTCACTTTCAGCCCCACCACCGGGAAGCCGGCCACGGGGCCCTTGTGGATCATCTGCCGGAACCCCTTCTCGATGGCCGGGATGAACTGCTTCGGAATCCGCCCACCGGTCACCTCCTCGTCGAACTCGAACGTTTCCGGGGCATCCTCGGGCAGGACGTCCATGCGGCCCACGATGTGGGCGAACTGGCCGGATCCGCCAGTCTGCTTCTTGTGTCGCGTGACGAACTCGCAGGATTGCGTGGGGGCCTCGCGATCCGTCACCTTCAGCACCACGACCTCCACCGCCACGTTGAACTCGCGGCGGATCCGCTCGACGTAAATCTCGAGGTGCAACTCGCCGATGCCGGCGATGATCGTCTCGCCGGTCT
>CAVVGP010000046.1:0-6239 GCA_963747625.1 uncultured Bacteroidales bacterium
GCCTTCCAAGCGGGCGGGCGTTCATCACTGGGGAATCGGACTTCCATTTCTACTCATGGTGCCGGGGCTGAAAGCTAAAGAGTGACCTCAGCTTATTAATTCAGTTAACACGAGGGCAGCCGCGATTCGCTTGTTCGGAATCGCGTTTTCCTGACCTCTTTGACCGTAGCACACTGCGTGTTCGATTACAAGATAGATAAGGACGGGCAAACGGCAGATTTATTTTGAAAACTTATTGGAGCAATTTTTTTGCCCCTTTGTTTTCAATAACTCATTGGAAGGAATCTTCATTTTTAACACCTTTTTATTAGCCTTCTCCTGCCAAATTGAAGGGGGAGGCACGACGGAACGTCCACCCATGATAATGGGCAGACAACCGTTGAATTCACAAATGTAAGGCCGAGGCACGTTTGGCCCCAGGCGAAAAAAGCTGTCGGAGTGTCGGACTTATGGGGTAACATGGGCGCCAACCCTCAATCCTCGCTTTACTATAAACCATATCGGTACCAATGTCAAGAGAAATAAGCCATAGCTATTGCCATGCCGAATCAACAGAAAGGCATAAAACTTGCAGAGGTGGAAAGAAGGCCAATAGCACCTTGTTTAAACCGATAAGATATGTATCTGGTTTCTATGATAAGCCGGGTTGCCGGAGCAATATCTGATATTTCAGTAAGGATTTCATAATTTTGATTGTTCAAGGTAATGTAAATGATATTGAATTTAAAATGGAAAGGGATTCCTGTTTTGCAAATTTTCAAATAAAATCCCATGACGGGGGGTTCATTCAGTTGAACGGTAAAAATTTTATCTAGCCAGGAGAAGAAGAAATGGTTTCGATGTATCGTAAGTGAAATTAAAATCTTTCCCCATGTCCGCCATATATTGGAATGTGATCAGATCAGGATTTTTTTATAATTCAACAGATAGCAGATCTTCGTTCTCTGCTGCAATTCCTGGATTTTGACCCATAAAATTTCCCGAACGAAACAATCCGCCTGGTTCTTTGAAGTATTAGACGGAGATTCAATGCCATGGGTTTGATTTATTGTGATTCCATGTCTGGAATAATCTTTATTCTGAATATAATGTTAATGAAAGACTAAAAAAAGACTAAAATTCAGAATTTTTGTTTTTACTAACTTTATTTACTTAAATGACCACAAAACTGTTATTGAATCAGATAAGAGTAATTCCTAAGTAAATTTAGTCAATTTCTGAGTCCTGTATTTCAACTTATAAAAGAATCTGTCCGATCAGTTCTTTCCCTATATTGACATTCAAAAAAAGGAGATTTATCCGCCATATTTAAATCCTTCAGGATATCTCTATTTTGGATAAAAGGAACCTGTAAAACTTCATCATCAGACATTTCTGATAAAATGCTGAGCACTTTCATTTTCCAGGAATGTAATATTTTTATTTATTATCCGGAATAAAATCCAGGGCAATTGAATTCATACAATATCTCTTTCCTGTCGGGGAGGTCCATCATCAAATATATGTCCCAAATGTCCTCCACATCTTCCGCAAAGGACTTCAATCCTTTCCATTCCCAATGAGAGAATCCCTTTTAAAAACGGTACTATTCTTATTGTCTTGTTCAAAAAAGCTTGGCCAGCCACAAGTGCTTGCAAATTTAGCTTCTGAGCGAAATAGTCTGTTGCCACATGCTGCACAGTAATAGGTACCTTTTATATCTGCATTCCAATACTTACCGGTAAATGGCCTTTCTGTTGCTGCATGCCTGGATACTTCATAAAGATCTTCAGGCAGTATCTTTTTCCACTCTTCATCAGTAAAATTCAATTTAGTTGTGTCGCTATGAGAATAATAAGGATTTTCGGGTTTATTAATAAAATTCTTGCTTAAAGCTGACTGATTAATATTTGTGCTTTGTCCACAGGCATTTAAGCAAAGGGTTATTATTAGAAATAATATCATTATTATCTTAACAGAAAATGGTTCAAGAGCTTTCATAATAATTTCTCTTAGATTAATTCAACTTTTTATCCTGCTTAAGTTCCTTTTGCCAGATTGTATGAAAAAACTAAAATGATTCCTGTTTTTAAAAGTTTCACACTATTTTTTTAACATGTCTTTAAATATTTTTTCAAATTTCTCCAATTTGGGTTGTATAACCATTCTGCAATAAGGCGCATCCTTGTGCTGGTTATAATAATCCTGATGATAATCTTCAGCTTTATAAAAATTAGTGAATGGAACCAATTGAGTAACAACTGGTTTAGCATATACATTATTATCATTTAAATCATCAATAATACTTCTGGCAATTTTTCGCTGATGCTCATTTCTGTAAAAAATAACCGACCGGTATTGAGTTCCGATATCTCGCCCTTGTCTGTTCAAGGATGTCGGGTCATGAACAGTAAAAAAGACTTTAAGAATTTCTTCAATAGACCTTATTGGTATCATACGTAATTTGTACAACTTCAGCATGTCCTGTCAGACCAGTGCATACTTCCCTGTAAGAAGGATTTTTAACAGTACCTCCTGAATAGCCGGATTCTACCTTTATAACTCCGTCAAGCATTTCATAAACTGCTTCCACACACCAGAAGCACCCCCACCTAAAGTAATAGTATCAAATGATGATGCATTATCAGTCTGCCCGGATTCATATGCAATTGCACTCAGCTTACTTTTATTCTCCATCTGTTTTTTATTATTAGAACTTTCCCCGTATGCACTTACTATCAATGTGAAAATTGTTATTAATTGCAGTAAAATTAAAAGGGAAGTTATTTTATTTTTTTTTATATTATTCATTAATTCATTTTTTACAATCAAAATATCAAAGTCATATAGTATTAAAACAAGTATTATGAACTAATGTTTATTAATCAGGTTTTATCAGGCTATTTCTTTCTGATTTTACTCGTGTTCTCTTCCGGTTCTGGGACACGAGCTTTTTGAGTGCTGCCACTGTTATTTCAAAATACTGGATTATCAATTAAATAATAATAGAAAATGTTCTCCACGACTCCTAAAGTTTGTAACTTCATATATAATTCCGAAATTTAAGGATGAGACACTTAAAACCATTTAATCATATGAAAATGACCTTTATGCATTTGAATGGCAGAATATTATACCTGTCAATTTTTCTTCTGGCATCGGCTCTGCTTTTACCTGAAGGTTGTAAAAGAGCTGCTGAAGACCAAAGCAAACAGATTGAAACAGGGTTTGTTAACCCTCCTCAAAGCGCCAGGCCTAGGGTATGGTGGCACTGGATGAATGGCAATATAACAAAGGAAGGCATTCGGGCCGATCTGGAGTGGATGCATCGTGTAGGCATAGCCGGTTTCCAGAATTTTGATGCCGCACTTATGACACCACAAATAGTTGAGAAGAGATTAATATACATGACTCCTGACTGGAAAGACGCTTTTCTTTTCACTACAAAACTGGCTGATTCTCTTGGCCTTGAAATGGCCATAGCAGGTTCTCCCGGCTGGAGTGAAAGTGGCGGTCCGTGGGTGACACCCACCCAGGCGATGAAGAAATTCGTGTGGAGCGAAACCCGTGTGGAAGGCGGAAAACTATTCAAAGGTGTTCTTCCACGACCACCATCGACCACTGGTCCGTTCCAAAATCTGGCTGACAGGAATGCATTCTCTTTTACAGGTGCAAAGGAAACTCCGCCGCCGGAATTCTATGCCGATGCTGCCGTAGTTGCTTTCCGACTTCCTGAAAGTGATTTATCAATGGCTTCACTCAATCCAAAGGTTGCCTCGAGCGGAGGTAAATTCACTCTTGAAGAACTCACCGATGGAGATCTGACTAAATCTTCGGTGCTGCCCTATACCAAACCCGGGGAAGATGCCTGGATACAGTTTGAGTTTTCAAAGCCTGAAACAATGCAGTCGTTGACAATTGTCGGAGGTGGATATGGCGGTATGTTCGGGATGGGTGCTGATCCTGATAACCGTGCCCTGAAAGTGAGTAATGACGGAAAGGAATTTAATAAAGTTGTAGATATTCCTCATGGAGGTACAGAACAAAAAACTATGACTTTCAAACCTGTTACAGCAAAGTATTTCAGATTCACATGGAAATCACCTATGCCTCAGCCACCTTTCAATCCCGGGGCTGATTTCGGTTTTGATATTGGCAGACTGCCAAAACCACCGGCAGGTATTAAGGTAGCAGAGCTGGTATTATACGGAGCTGCACATGTGAACCGTTTTGAAGAAAAAGCTGCATTTGCCACTGCAAACGACCTGTACTCAGCCTCTACACCCGAGGTTACCACAGGTGGAACTGTTAAGAGGTCCGATGTAATTGATCTCACTTCATTTATGAAGCCTGACGGCACACTCGAATGGATTCCTCCTGCCGGCAACTGGGAAGTCCTGCGCCTCGGGTATTCACTTACCGGGCATAAGAATGGGCCGGCATCGCCGGAAGCAACAGGACTCGAGGTTGACAAACTTAACGCAGATTATGTAAAAGCATACTTCAATAATTATCTCGATCAGTACAAGGATGCAACAAAGGGAATGATGGGTCAGAAAGGTCTTCAATATATGATCACCGACAGCTGGGAGGCCGGAACTCAAAACTGGACAGATAATATGATAGATGAGTTTAACAGTCGGCGTGGCTATAATATGATTCCGTGGTTACCGGTTCTTTCAGGGCATATTGTTGAAAGTGCTGCAGCAAGCGACAAATTCCTTTGGGATTTCCGCAAGACTATTGGTGAACTGACAGTCGAAAACCATTATGACCTTCTGACGAAGATTCTGAAGGAAAGGGGTATGGCACGCTACAGCGAATCGCATGAAAGCGGACGTGCTTTAATCGCAGATGGAATGGAAGTGAAAAGGTCAGCAGCAATTCCTATGAGCGCTACCTGGACTCCAGGGAAACCTGGAAGCTGTCAGGAAGTTGCCACAGATTATAAAGCCGATGTACGTGAGTCAGCCTCTGTAGCTCATATTTATGGTCAGAATCTTGTGGCTGCCGAATCGTTTACAGCAATCGGCAGTGCGTGGGCCTGGTCACCTGAGTTTCTGAAACCTACTGCTGATATGGAACTCTCCAATGGTCTGAACAGGTTTGTGATTCACACTTCGGTGCATCAGCCTGTTAATGATAAGATTCCAGGTCTCGGCCTTGGCCCTTTCGGACAATGGTTCACACGTCATGAGACATGGGCAGAACAGGCCGCTCCCTGGCTGACATATCTCGCACGCAGCAGTTATATGCTGCAGCAAGGTAAGTTTGTTGCTGATGTGGTATATTTTTATGGCGAGGACAATAACATTACATCTTTATTCAATAGCAAACTTCCTGATATTCCTGAAGGATACAATTATGATTTTGTAAATGCCGATGCGCTTGTAAATGTGCTTTCAGTCAGAGATGGATTAATTGGCACGCCTGGTGGCACAAATTACAGGGTATGTATTGGATGCAAACAGCAGGCAGATGAGCTTACCCGTTCTCCGAAAGATCCGCGACCTGGTTGTACAGGGAGCAACAGTGATCGGAGAGAAGCCGGAAGGGACACCCAGTTTAAGCGATGATCAGAATGAATTTGATAATATTTCAAGACAGCTTTGGGCAAACCAGAACGGTGAAAATAAAGTTGGGATAGGCAAAGTTATAGCCGGACAACCGCTTCAGGAAGCATTAAAGGCATTGGACATATCTCCTGACTTTACCTATGATAAGCCGGAACCAGATACAAGGCTCCTGTTTGTTCACCGTCAGGTTGGCAATATTGAAATATACTGGGTTAACAACCGAAACAGCAGAACTGAAGACCTTAAAGCCACTTTCAGAGTTGCAGGTAAAGCTGCCGAGATCTGGCATCCGGAAACAGGAAAAACAGAACCTGCTTCATACACGATAAAAGACAGCCATACAATGGTGCAACTTCATCTTGAACCTAATGATGCACAATTTGTAGTTTTCAGGCATAAGACAAGGGAAAGGGCCAAAACAATAGCAGAACCTAAAGAACAGGTCCTGGCAACAATTGATGGTCCATGGTTAGTTGGTTTTCAGGAGAACAGGGGAGCTCCTGTGCATACTACATTTTGAAACTCTGTCACTCTGGAATGAGAATACCGACACAGGCATAAAATATTTTTCTGGAAGGGGAACCTATTCCAGGAAACTGGTAGCATCCGCTGACTGGTTTAAAAATGGCACGCAACTCTGGCTCGACCTGGGAAGCGTTAAAAACCTTGCTGAGGTGATCATTA
>CAVVGP010000047.1:0-16846 GCA_963747625.1 uncultured Bacteroidales bacterium
GTCTTACATTGATTCTGCTGGCCTTTAAAAAATATTTTATAATTATCCCGGGACTTCTTCTTACAATACTTGCCATGCTGTTTTTATTTAATCTTTTCTCTCCGCCTGTTAACTGGTTCTATGGCATTGGCCTGCCTGTCACAATCGCTCTTTTTGTTTCAATAAGTATTATTGTCCTTCTCTGGAATGTAGCCCATTTCAGAGGATTTAATATTCTTGCTATTGCATTTGCGGTAATTTCAGGATTTTGTGTCATCACCGAAGTTTTCGTTGATAAATACACCTCCAGCAGAGTTGATATCAGATGGTCGGCAATAGTGGCGGTTTCAATACTACCCATTGCCCTGGTTCTTCTTTTTGTGCATTACAGGATGAAAAAAACCGCCTGGATTCATATTTTCATGTATAAAAACCGGGAATATCTTAGAGCAAGTTTAAAAATACAAATTTCATATCTGAACCGCTCATAACTAATAAATCAGAATAATCAAAGAATTTTTAATAGTAAGAGACCACATCATTATTTAGAATAATTATAAAGTTGTGTTATTTTATTAACATTGTTATTTTATTAACATTATTAATTATTAAATTTGCATGAAATTTTAATTCAAAAAATAAGAATAATGTCAAGAATCACATCACTCGCTGATCTGAAAAAGAGACGCGAAGAATTAAAGAGCGGTTTGGACATCCGGGTTAAAGCCATTGATCCTGAAAATGTAGTTCAGGTTAAAGTTGCCATGGCAACTTGTGGTATTGCATCAGGAGCAAAACCATAATGGATTTTTTTAAGGAACAACTTGAAAGGAGAAATATTGCAGCTGTTGTAACTCAGACAGGCTGCATGGGCTATTGCTATGCAGAACCAACGATTGAAGTTAAGCTTCCTGGCCAGGAACCGGTAGTATTTGGATTTGTTGACCTTAAAAGAGCAGACCAGATCATTGAGAAATTCATTAAAACCGGGGAACTGGTAGATGGTATTATCCCTGTTAATTATCAAACTATTGACCTAAAAGAATAAGGAGGAAAAAGTATGTCAAAATACAGTATGCATCTTCTGGTTTGTGGTGGCACAAGTTGTCATTCTTCAGAAAGCGATGCTATTGTCTGCAATCTCAGAGATGAACTGGAGGCAAAGGGCCTGATGGATTCTGTTCAGGTAATAATGACTGGTTGTTTTGGTTTTTGTGCAAAAGGGCCGATAGTGAAAATAGTGCCTGATAATACTATCTATGTTCAGGTTAAACCTGAAGATGCCCAGACAATTGTAGAAGAACACATTATAAAAGGGAGAAAAGTAACCAGATTGTTATATAAAGATCCTGCAACCCAGGAATCGATTTCTGATTCAAAACAAATGGGATTCTTTAAAAAGCAGATTAGAATTGTCCTTCGTAACTGCGGTTTTATCAATCCTGAAAATATCGATGAATATATTGCCCGTGATGGTTACCAGGCTCTTGGAAAAGTACTTACATCAATGACTCCCGAGGAGGTTATTAAAGAGGTTAAGGATTCGGGGCAACGTGGTCGCGGTGGAGCAGGATTCTCAACGGGTCTGAAATGGGAACTTGCCCGGAAAAACCAGTCTGATGAGAAGTACGTAGTATGCAATGCCGATGAAGGTGACCCCGGAGCATTTATGGATCGTTCGGTTCTTGAAGGAGACCCTCACTCCGTCCTTGAGGCAATGGCAATATGCGGATATAGTATTGGTGCAAGTAACGGATTGATATATATCAGGGCAGAATATCCGCTCGCCATAGAAAGATTAAAAATTGCCATTAAACAGGCAAGAGAAATCGGATTACTTGGTGACAATATTTTCGGTACAGGTTTCAATTTCGATATTAAACTTCGTTATGGCGCAGGCGCATTTGTCTGCGGTGAAGAAACAGCACTTATACATTCAATGGAAGGTCTCAGGGGTGAACCTACCGTGAAACCTCCTTTCCCTGCTGAAGCCGGCTATAACGGTAAACCAACCAATGTCAACAATGTTGAAACTTTTGCAGCTATCCCTGCAATAATCCTCAAAGGAGCCAAATGGTTCAGCAGCATTGGTACTGAAAAATCAAAAGGAACAAAAGTGTTTGCTCTTGCGGGCAAAATAAACAATGTAGGACTGATCGAAGTCCCTATGGGAACGACACTCAGAGAAGTGATCTTTGAGATCGGAGGCGGTATCAGGAATGGTAAAAAATTCAAAGGTATTCAAACAGGCGGACCATCAGGAGGTTGCCTGTCAGAAAAACATCTTGACACTCCTATTGATTTCGATAACCTGATAGCAGCAGGATCAATAATGGGTTCAGGAGCAATGATTGTACTCGATCAGGATGACTGTATGGTTTCAATGGCAAAATTCTTTCTTGAATTTACAGTTGAAGAGTCATGCGGAAAATGTGCTCCTTGCAGAATAGGGAATAAGCGTCTGCATGAACTCCTCGGACAGATTTGTGAAGGTAAAGGCAGCCTGGCTGATCTTGACAGGTTAAAAAACATGAGCCTTGTCATAAAAGATACTGCTCTCTGCGGTCTGGGACAGACTTCACCAAATCCTGTTCTCTCCATGATGGATAACTACTATGATGAATATGTGGCTCATGTTACAGATAAGAAATGCCCTGCAGGACAGTGTAAAAGCCTTATGGAATATGTCATCAATGCTGAAAATTGCGTGGGTTGTACTGCATGTGCAAGAGTTTGTCCTGTAAATGCCATTTCAGGTGAGAGAAAAGAGGTTCATCTAATTAACCCTTCAATATGCATAAAATGCGGTGCCTGTATGGAGAAATGTAAGTTTGATGCAATATTTATCAGATAATCAAAATAATAATGGAAACAATAAAGCTTACTATTGATAATAAAGAGATTGATGTACCAAGAGGTACCACAATATATAAAGCTGCAAAGGAGTTGGGAATCGATATTCCAACCCTGTGTTATATGGAGCTTCACGACATGAATATCGAGAATAAACCGGCAGGTTGCCGGATCTGTGTTGCTGAAGTATCAGGAAGAAGGACTCTCGCTCCTACCTGTTCAACAAAATGTGAACCCGGAATGGTTGTCAGGACTCATACCCCAAGAGTTCTCAATGCCCGTAGGACGGTTATGGAGTTTATCCTTTCCGATCATCCAAAAGACTGCCTTGTATGCTCCAAATCAGGCACATGCGAACTTCAGGCTATGGCTCATCGTCTTGGTATAAGGGATATTCCCGGTGCAGAGTATGCAGCAGTTTCAACTTACAGGAAGGATACATCTCCTTCCATTATAAGGGATCTGGATAAATGTATTATGTGTCGTCGCTGTGAAATGATGTGCAATGAGGTTCAGACCGTTGGAGCCATATCTGCAGTTAACAGGGGCTTTATGGCTACTGTTGCCCCGGCATTTGAGCAGAATCTTGAACATTCTACATGTACATACTGCGGGCAATGTGTATCTGTTTGCCCGACAGGTGCCCTGACAGAGGTAAATCATGTTCCACAGGTTCTGCGAGCACTCGTAGATCCAACAAAGACAGTTGTGGTTCAGACCGCTCCTGCAGTCCGCGCAGCTCTTGGTGAAGAGTTCGGCCTTGAGCCAGGGACACTGGTGACCGGTAAAATGACGGCAGCCCTGAGGGCTCTTGGATTTGATTATGTCTTTGATACGGATTTTGCTGCCGACCTTACTATAATGGAAGAAGGCACAGAACTTCTCGACAGGTTGAACAGGCACCTGAAGGGTGACACAACTGCCAGGATACCAATACTTACTTCATGCTGCCCGGGCTGGGTTAATTTCTTTGAAGAATATTTTCCCGATCTTAAAGAGGTGCCTTCTACAGCAAAATCACCGCAACAGATGTTCGGAGCAATTGCCAAAACATACTTTGCAGACAAAATCGGCATAAACCGTAAGGAAATGGTCGTGGTATCAATAATGCCATGCCTGGCAAAAAAATATGAATGCCAGAGGGATGAATTCTCCGTAGATGGAAATCCTGATGTTGATTTTTCAATTTCAACAAGAGAACTTGCTTCATTTATCAAACAGGCTAATATTGATATTAAGAATCTTCATGATGAAGAGTTTGATGCGCCTTTAGGAGAATCAACAGGAGCAGGAGTAATATTTGGAGCCACCGGTGGTGTTATTGAAGCAGCCTGCCGTACCGCCTACGAACTCTATACGGGTAAAAAGCTTGACAGGCTTGAATTTACAGAACTAAGAGGGATGGAAGGTGTGCGTTCTGCAACAATCGATTTCGACGGTCTCCCGATAAATATCGGTATTGCTCACGGACTCGGTAATGCAAGGAAACTACTCAATGATGTCAGATCAGGCAAATCGGAATTTCATGCAATAGAGGTAATGGCATGCCCGGGAGGTTGCATTGGCGGAGGAGGACAACCATTGCATCATGGCAATTCGGAGGTAATAAAAGCCAGGGCTAAGGCGATTTACGCCGAGGACAGGAAAAAACCTCTGAGAAAATCACATGAAAATCCATTTATAATAAAGCTTTATGATGAATTTCTTGGTAAACCGGGAAGTGAAAAATCGCATCATCTGCTTCATACTCATTATTTTGATAAAAAGAAAAAGATCCTGATTAAAAAATAGCAATAAAATATTCGACAATAATAAAATTCACGGTTATGTCTCATATAAAAATAGAATTAAGAAAAGAGGATGTGGACTTTATAAAAGGAGTATGTTCTACTTTTAATAATGATCCCCAGGAGCTTATAAATGTTCTTCATGCATGCCAGGAACATTTTGGTTATCTCCCTGCAGAGGTACAGGAGGTTGTTTCCGATGCCCTCAGCATGCCTGTAGCCAAAATATATGGAGTAGTAACTTTCTACTCATTCTTTACCATGACACCGAAAGGGAAACATCCTATAAGCATATGTCTTGGAACAGCATGTTATGTCAGGGGCGCTGAAAAAGTCCTTGAGGAATTCAAAAAAGAGCTTGGAATACAGGTTGGTGAATCAACAAAAGACAGCAAATTCTCTCTTTCCAGCCTCAGATGTGTAGGTGCATGCGGTCTGGCACCGGTAGTGCTCGTTGGCGATAAAACCTATGGAAGGGTTGCACCCGACGATGTCAAAAACATTCTGAAAGAATACGAATAAAACAATAAAAGTCGAGGTTTTGGTTTACAGGTAATGACGAAACCCGGAGCGTTTATATGTTCCGGGTTCCTTTTTGTATAATGCAGAAAGGTATTAAAAAGATGTTGAATGCAACTTCCCTGCAACACCTGGTATCATTAACGTAATTTCCGGCTGATGGTTTTCGGATTTTTCTTATACCAGAAAAAATACTCTTTCTGTCTTCGTTTCTCTTCAATACTCCTTGCCACATGAACTTTTTTCCCTGTATACGGGTCAAAACCAGTATAATACATTAAAGTTGAAAGTGTCATCGGGGTTGGCGTAAAATCCTGGACCTGTTCGGGTTTTATACCAAGACTTTTTACTTCTGCCACAAGGTCCTTCATGTCAGCATCTGTGCATCCAGGGTGAGATGACATGAAATAAGGAATCATCTCATATTTAAGATTATGCTTTTTATTGATACTGTCGAACCTGTTTTTGAGTTTCCTGAAAAGCTCAAAAGGAACCTTCCGCATATGCGACAAAACGTTTGATGATGTGTGTTCCGGGGCCACTTTCAACCGGCCGGAAATATGATTTTTAATAAGCTCTTCGAGATATTCTCCTTCATCCCTGCCGGCATTTTTATTCCATTCAGGAAATAATAAATCATAACGGATACCGCTTCCGATAAATGATTTTTTTATCCCATCTGCCTGATCCACTTTCCTGTAGAGTTCAGTAAGCTCTTTATGGCTGGTATTCAGATTCCTGCAGACTGAAGGCCATATGCATGAAGGTCGCGAGCATACTTTACATAATTTCAGGTCCTTGCCTGTCATCTTGTACATATTGGCAGACGGACCGCCCAGATCAGAGAGATATCCCTTAAAATCAGGCAATCCGGTAATCTTTTCTATTTCTTTAAGAATCGAGCTCTCCGATCTGCTTACAATTTGTTTTCCCTGGTGAGCAGCTATGGCACAAAAGCTGCATCCACCAAAGCACCCCCGATGTATATTGACGGAAAATTTTATCATTTCATAAGCAGGGATATCTCCCTTCTTATTATAACGAGGATGGGGCAGATACATGAAAGGAAGATCAAAAGTCCTGTCTGCGTCTTTCTCCTCCACAGAAAAAAATGGAGGATTTACAATCACTTTCAGATAGCCTGAAGTTTCAATAAGCCTGGCGGAGTCTGTTTTGTTAGATTCTTTCTCGAAACTGACAAAATTTTCTGCAAAGAGGTTTTTATCCTTTGCACATTTTTCAAAGGAATGAAGAGAGATATCCCTCCACATTTTCTGTACCGGCAATTGTTCATCCTGCCCGATAATCACTGAAGTCTGAGGAATCGTTTTCAGGGATGAAAAAGGGATTCCTTTCCGCAACAATCTTAATAGTTCTCTTAAAGGCAATTCGCCCATACCATAAATAAGCATATCTGCTCCGCTGCTGATGAGTATGGAAGGTTCGATTTTATCGTGCCAGTAATCATAGTGTGTCAGCCTTCTCATAGAAGCTTCAATACCGCCTATAACTACAGGTGTATCGGGAATAGTTCCTTAAGGATCTTTGTATATACAATTGTCGGATAATCAGGTCTGAACCCGGCTTTCCCTCCCGGAGTATATGCATTGTCGGATCTGAGACGACGTGCAGCAGTATAATGGTTGACCATCGAATCCATGTTTCCTGCTGTAACTCCGAAAAAATATTTAGGCTTGCCTAATTTCCGGAAATCCCTTAAATCATCCTTCCAATTAGGTTGTGGCACTATAGCGACCCTAAATCCTTCATCCTCAATAACTCTTCCGATAACTGCCGGTCCGAAAGAAGGATGATCAACATAAGCGTCGCCGCTGAATAAAATTACATCAAGTTCATTCCACCCGAGGAAACTCGACCTCTTTATTAGTGGTAGGCAACCATTTTTTATCGAAAATATGTTGAGTTTTCACGCTGCTAATTTACTTAAAATAACTATCTTGCAAGATATATGTGCTAATAATCATCGGCATTCTAAGATGCTAAATATGAACCTACTATTCCTGTTAACTACTGATGTATCCGCGAAAAATAATGTAATGATAATTTCTGTTCTCAGCCTGTTTTTCTTTTCTGATTTGTCAGTTATTAATGCACAAAATACAGAGAGAAGACCCCGGGTCGGACTTGTACTCAGCGGAGGCGGCGCTCATGGCATTGCACATATCGGAGTTCTTAAAGTAATGGAGGAAGCAGGGTTAAGACCCGATATAATAACAGGTGTGAGCATGGGCAGCATCATTGGCGGCATGTATTCTATAGGTTACTCTGCTGACAGTTTGCAGAAAATATTTAAAAGCCTGAACTGGAAACTTATCCTCTCAAATAAAATCCCGGAAAACAAAGTTATATTTCTTGAAAAAAATCATTTCTCAAATAGTGCAATCTCTTTGCCGCTTTCTTCGCGGAAAGTGATCCTCCCTTCAGGTCTTATTAACGGACAGCAGGTGGAAAATGTCCTTGGATTCTATGCCTGGCCGGCAGCAGATATTAATGACTTTTCAATGCTTCCGATTCCTTTCATGTGTGTGGCAACCGATATTATAAATTTTAAAACAGTCGATCTCAAAACGGGGTATCTCTCAGATGCAATCAGGGCGAGTTTTTCAGTGCCATCCATTTTTACTCCGTTTAAGATAGATTCTCTTTTGCTGCTTGATGGAGGACTAATAAGAAACTTTGCAGCAACTGAAGCCAAAGAGATGGGAGCTGATATAATAATAGGATCATATGTTGGCTTCGAAGGTTACAAAGCGGACAAACTTCAGTCCGTTTCAGGAATAATGGAACAGATTGCAATGTTCAGGAGCCTGACTGATTTTGAAGAGGAGAAAAAACTGGTTGACGTACTCATAAAGCCTCAAACCAAAGGACTATCAATTTTCGACTTTGATAACGTAGATTCACTTATTCAGAGAGGTTATAGAGCTGCGTTACCCTTTAAAGGGTATTTCAAAAAACTTGCAGATTCACTTAATCATATTGGCGTTCAAACACCACTGAAGAATATCCTTGATAAAAAATCATACTCTTTTGACAGAATTGAAATAAATGGTAATAAAAGCTATTCTGATGACCAGATACTTGGCATCCTGGATATTAAGCCCGGACAAAAAGTGGATAAATACATGCTTACCGACAAGATTGAACTTCTGTATGGGAAAGCCTGGTTTGATAAAGTTAAATACAGGGTAATTTCCAAAAATGATTCTCTGATTCTTGCTATCGATTGCATTGAAAAACCTCCGGCAATGCTTTATGGATCTGTACACTATGACAACGCACTCCTTTCCGGGTTAATATTCGAAATGTCACTTAAAAATTTTCTGACACCGAGATCGGTGATCGATTTTGGATCACGTATCGGACAATATTATAAGTTTGAATTAAGCTACCTTCAGTTTATTGACAGGAACCAGGTATTTGGATTGTCGGGAAATTTGAAATATGATAATACGCCGATGCCTTTGCTAAATCTAAGGGGTGACCCGGGCAAAGTAGAAAGAAGGGAATTCACGCCTGGATTGTCTGTAAACCGAAGAATAGGTCTTAATAGTATGATGAGCATCTCAGCCAACTACCAGAAGCTGAACCTGGTATTAGATTATATTTCTGAGATCCGGCTGAAAAGCCTTTCCTATAATTTTTTAACGGCAAACTACGATTACAGTGTTAATACTCTTGATAACAGACATTTTCCACACAAAGGGACAATTTTAAACGTTTCGGTAAGTACGTCAAAACTACAGTCTGCAGGAATAAAGACAGATACTTCCGATATAAATCTCAGAGATATTAATCCCAGGCAATTTTCAAGCCGGGGTTTCTATTCTTTCCATAGTTCATTTGATCATTTTTTCACTCCCAAGGGAAAGCTGACAGTATCATTCGGAGGTGATATTCTCTTTATAACCCGTTCCGATTCAGTTTCAGAACAGGACAATTTTTATCTCCTGGGAGGATATGAGGCAGTCAGTGACAGGTCAATCCCAATGATTGGTTTCCAGCCTAATGAAATTCCAGTCAGGAATCTCGCGGGTGTAAGAACCAGTCTAGACCTTGAAGTTTTTGAAAATTTTCATCTGAATCTTATGGCAAATGTTTTTGCTGCACAGGAAGCCGGACGCAATAATGGATTTTCTTTACTAAGTGGTATTGGTCTTGGTGCCGGTTATATGTCAATTATAGGCCCGATAAAGATCGGAGTGATGTATGGCAACTATAAAAATGAAGAGTATTTCAATAAAATTAAAGGCTATATAAGTATCGGGTATAATTTCTGACAGAAAGCATGTCAATTAACTTTTAACAATTATCTGGTTTTTCTGACTTTTTCATATCCAGTATGCAAGCTGAGATACTTACTACTGCTGGTTCAATTCTATTTAACTCTCTATAGTTATGATTTCCCGGTATATTCTATCCTTTGCCCCTTGAATATAGAAAGATCAGAGGAGGCAGGGTCTTTAAGTCCTTCAGGAAAATATAGAAATGGTCTGATTGTTGCATATATGTTTTTTAGATAAAGAAATGCTTTTTTGTCATACTTTTTTATAAAGTATTAAGCGTTATTTAAAAATGATTTTGCTCTCCCTGGAGAATGAAGGGAGAATTTTAAACAAGAATAATATGGATGTATCAAAGGTGATTCAGCAACATAAAAGGCTCAGCACTCTGGTTTCAGAGAAAAAGATAAAACAAAGTCTTGATATTCTGGCTGATATGATTCAAAATTCATCATCGGGGGATATGCATGATGAGTATAATGATATAGAAATGACCTATAGAAATATGCTTACTTATACTATTGAAGGGATAAAAGATCCAGAACGAAATAAGGTATATCTTAAACTTATCCAGTCCATTCTGCATCTTTCAGACAGGCCAGACAAGACATATTGTCACATAATTCAGGATGGAATACATACTGGGTAAAACAACAGGCTGAAAAGGAAATGAGGCTCAGTGGAAAAACTATTGTGGAAACTGTTGATGACCTGATGTTTAAGTCTGAACTTGATGAGTGGTTAAAATTGAGTAATGAGATTACTCCTAATCCTGATTCAGCCTATTGCAAAAAAACACAAACAACTGATAAAAAATATTTTCAATCATCTGTGGCTGACAGATTATTATGGAGAAGCCGAGAACAGTCTGATTAATATAATTCTGAAATCCGGAAAATTCAGATGGTATGAAGCAAGTATTTTTACGACAGCTATTACTCTTAGTTCATTCAGAATATGGCAATCCGAAAAGCTCTTTCATCTTATAAGTCTGTATGAAGCAGGGCAGGAACAGGTTATGGAGAGAGCATTATCAGGACTTATCCTGAACCTGCATTATTACAATGAAAGAATATTATTGTATCCTGATATTACTGAGCGGGTAAAGGAATTGAGTCTCGAAAAAAAATTTAAAGAGCATTGCAGGATAATTGTTCTTCAGATTATCAGATCGCGCGAGACCGAAAACCTCAGCAGGAAACTTCAGGACGAGATTTTGCCGCAGGTTGCAAAGTTAAAACCTAGGATTGAAGAAAAGCTTGATCTGGATAATATTCTTCCAAAAGATAAAAATGAAGAAAAGAATCCTGACTGGTCTGAAATGTTCAGTGATTCTGAAGAGATATTCAAGACTATGGAAGAACTTACTAAGCTCCAGATGGAAGGAGCCGATGTTTATATGTCTGCCTTTGCCAACATGAAACATTTTGATTTTTTCAAAGACTTTATGAATTGGTTTATTCCTTTTTATCCCGACCATGAGACAGTTGATGAGATATACCGGGATGAGATCCTTGGTCCCGGAACCAACGAACTGGCAGAGGCATTATACCAGACTCCATTTATCTGTAATTCAGACAAATATTCATTACTGTTGAATTTAAAACATCTTCCTTCTTCACAAAAAAGTATGATGCTGAAAGTTTTTCGAATGGAGCTTGAGGGCCTGCAACAATTAAACGATGAGGAATCTGCCACCGACCCTTTCAAAGTATTCAGAACCAACATAACGCAATATCTGCAGGATATTTACAGGTTTTTTAAACTTTCCCCTTATAGGAAAGAATTTGAAGATATTTTTGTCGGCAAACTGGATATATATAATTCAGAATTTTTCAGAATGACATGTAATGCCCAGGATGCCGAGGCAGGGCTGGCAGATTATTTTTTCAGCAAAAACTTTTACAACGATGCCCTTCAGTTATTCCTCAAACAGGTGAATGAGAAACCTGCTGATGTTCAGTTATATGAAAAGATAGGATATTGTTACCAGGAAAGTGCAGATTATGATGAAGCACTCAGGTATTATAAAAGAGCTGAACTTATTGACAGGAAAGTATGGACTATTAAGAAAATCGGCTTTTGCCTAAGGAGGCTTGGAAAGAATGAAGAGGCTCTTGAATATTACCTGCAGGCTTACGATCTGGAACCTGAGAACATTCATACAGTAATACTGATAGCTCATTGCTATCTCGATCTTAAAAACTATGAACAGGCTTTGAAATATTATTTCAGGGTTGAATATAAGGAACCAGGAAACCTCAAGATATTAAGGCCAATTGCTTATTGTTATTTTGCGCTTGGAAGATTTGATGAGTCGGAGAAGTATTATGACCGCTTGTCCGCCGGGAAATTAAATGCACATGATAAGATAAATATAGCTCATCTGGCCCTTTGCAGAGGCAAAAAAAGAGAAGCTGTTGACCTTTATAAACAAAGTATAATAAGTGGCGAATTATCAAAAGAACAATTCATATCAATCTTCTCTGAAGACAAAGATTTGCTCGTTTCTCTGGGTGTCAGTCCTGATGATCTGCCAATCACTTTTAGATTACCTTCTATTTATTATCGGGTAGTTTGGTTGTATCATTATCCGGGTAGAGCGGGGCTGACTGTCGATTGATCTTCTGCCTGGATTATGCCGCCTGTTGTCTCTTATGCTCAAGAGTATCATTGTGACGGTTTTTCCTGTTTTGTCTGATCATTTCCTGACGCCGGTCATCCATCTCTTTTAGACTTATTTTCTGTTCTTTTGTAAGGTTTGAATCCAGTTCTTTCCTGAATTCCTTCATCTTGGCATCAAGTTCTTTCCTGAAATTATTCTGCATTTCGCTATTAATCTTAGCGTATTTATTAAGAATAAGATCAATTTTTGCTTTCTGCTTTTCATCGGGTTGAATAGCCTTGTAAAAGCCATCCCTGAATCTCTCTTCTGAAAAAAAGACCCTTACCGGCTTTAATCTGTGATATCTTATCTGGGCTGACGTCAGCATTCCCAGGATGAATCCTATTATCAGGGTAACCAGCACAACCAAAATAGATTTTGTTTTCATTGGTACTAATTACCGGTTAAAAGACAGACAATACTTTCATTATAATTATCATTCAACCCGAGTAATGAATTGAATGAGAGCGATCCCTGCATAAGGAAAATAGAGATCAGAAGAATAACAATAGCAGCTATTCCAGTCAGGGCAATCCGATAGAAAGCAAAATTCATATATTTAACAAACTCCACCTCCCTGTTTATTGTCAGCTCCTGCAGTAAATATCTTATTGAGTACTTTGTCAGTAAAACCCTGATTAAAATTAAAAGAGATGCCCTCTTCTTCCAGTTTACGGGAGACCTCACATGTATCAGCATCGGCATCCAGTGAGCTGATCATTAATTTTTTAATTTCCGAGGTATTCATTACATTAATATTATTATTTACAATTTTACCAAAATGTTTCTTAATTGTTCCTGTGCTCTTGATAACCTGGAAAGAACAGTTCCGACAGGCAGATTGAGTATTTCTGCTGTCTCCTTAGTGGAATATCCCTGAAGCATTCTCATTGTTACAATTATCCTGAAATTTGGGTCCATAGCCAATAAAGCTTTATTTACCATTTCCGCTGCTTCTTTTCTTTCTTCTGTATCCTGATCCGCAATTTCAAATTCATACATTTCATTATTAGCCTTTTTGCGAAAACATTGAAAAGAATCTTTTTCTTCTTTTTATCTCATTAAGTGTAAGATTGACTGCAATCTTCTGAATATAAGTTGAAAGTTTTGATTCTCCCCTGAAGTCTGACAACGAATAAAAAAGATTAATAAAAACCTCTTGTCCAATATCTTCAGTAAAAACAGAATCACCCAGCATGCCTTTTACCGTACGTGCAACCATTTTATGATAGCGGTTCACAATTTCTCCAAAGGCTTTTTTATCGCCTTTAAGGGATGCTTTCACCAGTTCATTTTCCTGGGTCTCACTGTACGATTCGTTGATCATACTATAATGTATAGACAAATATTAATCTTTGAATATTCCCGATTGTTAATTTTCCTTAACAAAAAAATGCAATTCTATAATTTTATTACCTGACCGATACTTCTTAATGCCTTAATTTATTCGGGAGGCTTATTCTCATCTTCTAATATAACCTGATAATCCTTAGTATATCTGACCATATAAAGTTTCTGATTTTCAAAACCGTCTCCGGGAGCTTTTCGTTCAAAATCATATTCAGTCTGCAGTAATTCCGGATTATGCATTTCGGGATGGCTGATAAAATTTTTCCCATTCATAGCCAACCCGCTTAAAAAATAAAATGCTATATCATACCCCTGCCAGGCATAACTTTTTTCTAATGGTTGAGTGTGGAATATTTTCCTGTAACTTGAATTGAAATCCTTAACATTCTGTTTTGAATAATCAATCCAGTAAGGCGAATATACCAAAATATCGAGATCAAAGAGTTCCTTCTGGTCAAGCCTGTCGAGATCCCTCAGTACCGGATATGCAAAAAGTTTTATATCAAACCTTCTCGAAAGACCACTTATATTATCTATCACCTCACTAATAACTGGCGGCTCTTCAGAAGCTATTATAACAATATTTTTAGATTGTTCGGAAAGTGCGTCACTTAACCGGTTAATTGAGTCATTATTATACATTGACCGGCTGTAGAAGAGAAATTCCTTAAATTTTATTTCATCGAAGGGCAATTTATAGCTTAGCTCTTTAAATATCAAACTTTTAAATCTTTTGACATCATCATCTATGCCCAGGCTGTCGGTATTAATGAATACAATATTCTGATTATAATATTCGCTTATTTTTTTTGCAAGAACTTTTTGGGCAACTTCGAGGGAGGAACTGGCCATAAACAGAGTTGGGTTGTTAATCAGGACAGAATTATTCATAAGAGGAACCGGAGATACCACAGGAATGTCAAGTTTTTTTGCATATTCAGATACAAGAGCAAGATTAGGAGAATAAACCGGGCCAATGATAAGGTCCATGCCATCTAATTTCCCGACTTTATCAGTTTTAAAATTTCAATGGTATCACTTTTAATATCATATGTATGAATAGTAATGTTCAATCCCAGGGAACGCAATGAATCTGCAGCAATCAAAATACCCTGGTACATTTCGAGGAAATCGGAACTGCCCGGATAGATCCAGTCATCAGCTTCCGTGATTACTTTATATGTTTTTTTGCCTTTCACCATTTTTGAAGAATCAATTTCAGTTCGCATTGAGTTCTCCGACAAATAGAATGGAAGCAATACAGCTACATTCATCGATCCTTTGAGATCTTTTACAGCAGTAAATCCTGCAGGCCTTACAATTTTTACAGGCTGTACTTCTGCAACAGCCTGAAGAGTATCGGGTTTAGCCTGTTCAATTTCATGGGGTTCAACCTTTGCAGCTCCGGGGATTCTCACAAAATCACCCACCTGGGGAAATCTCAGATCCCTGTTTTCCTTACGCAACTGCCTAACAGTAAGCCCATATTGTTTCGCTATTGATGTGAGTGTTTCTCCGGCTAGAACTTTATGATAAACATAATTATCTTCCTGATCGTTAAATTTCTGCTGGTTGGTCATGAATTCCCTTTTCGGAATAGCTATTTCTGCCCCAACAGATAATTTAGTGATGTCTATTCCGGGGTTACTCTGAATTATTTCATTCTCAGAAACTCCGTATGATTTGGAGAGTGAGTAGACTGTTTCGCCAGGTTTCATGGAATGGTATATGAATCTGGTTTCGTCACGCTCAAGTTTTACAGCAGGTGATGCTGCAGGCTTTATTTCAGTGACAAGACTAACAGGAATTCTGAGAGATTGTCCCTCCTTTAAACCGTAAACTGCCGGCGGATTTTCCTTTGTAAGCTCCTCCACGGTTATTCCATAAGTTTTTGCAATTGAATAGGCAGTTTCTCCTTTCTTGACCAGGTGTACATAATAAGGAATCCCTGCAATAATTACTTTTTCTTTTGATCTTTCAACAACAACCTGTGCATTAATGCTAAGATTGCAGATCAGAATGGCAAATACAATCGTCAGGGTCTTTATCCGGTTAATGATTTTCATCCGATTACTTTTTTGTCTCTCGCTGGTTTATAATGATTTCAGGAATGTCATACAGTTTCTTTCGATTCTTTCAGGAACATTGCTTATATCTGCCCTGACAAATTTTTCCCCTGTTATGTTTTCATAAAGTTCAACATACCTTTCCGAAACCTGATTAACAAAATCATCGGTCATCTCAGGAACATTCTGGCCTGCTTTTCCCTGGAAGCCATTATCCATGAGCCATTCTCTGACAAACTCTTTTGATAATTGTTTCTGAGGTAGGCCTTTTTCGAAATTCTCCTGGTATTTGTCGGCATAAAAATACCGTGATGAATCGGGAGTATTGATTTCATCAATAAGGTAAATTTTGCCATCCTTCTTACCAAATTCATATTTTGTATCAACAAGAATAAGTCCGTGTTGCAAAGCTATTTCTGAACCTCTCAGAAAAACATCCATTGTATATTTTTCGATCAGCAGGTAATCCTCTTCAGAAATCAGGCCGCTTTTTATAATTTCTGAACGTGAAATATCCTCATCATGACTTCCCTGTTCAGCCTTGGTAGTAGGTGTTATAATAGGTTTATCAAAACGCTGATGTTCTCTCATACCTTCTGGAATTCTGATACCGCATATCTCTCTTGCGCCAGCTTTATATGTACGCCAGGAAGAACCCGTAAGAAAGGCCCTCACGATCATTTCGACAGGATAGGGTTCACACTTATGCCCGAAAGTGACTGTAGGGTCAGGTGTTGCAATTTTCCAGTTTGGAACAATATCACTTGTAGCATCAAGAAATTGTGCAGCTATCTGGTTTAGAACATGTCCTTTATATGGAATACCTTTTGGAAGTACAACATCAAATGCTGAAATTCTGTCAGAGACTATCATAAGAAGATATTTGTCATCAATATTATAAACGTCTCTGACTTTCCCTTTATAAATGCTCTTTTGACCCGGGAAATTGTAGTTTGAGCTTAAAATTGTTTTTTCCATATTGTTAAATTTTATGTTTTTCTTCACATTGTAACTTAGTGCCCCTTTTGTGACATCCTTTTAACAAAGAAAAATGAACTTACACAACTTGTCCCAGTTTACAGGGAGTGTTGCACAGACCTGCGGATGCACTGTGGGTCACAGAGTTATTTTTATTATCGTTTTTCATTTTATCAATTTCATTTTCTTCGTTCTCGTAAGCCCTTACAATTCGCTTTACAAGTTTATGTCGTACTATGTCCCTTTCATCGAATTTAATTATCGAAATTCCTTCAATACCTGCGAGAATTCTCATGGCCATTAGCAGTCCTGAGTCATTTTTCCTTGGAAGATCGATCTGGGTAG
>CAVVGP010000048.1:0-13775 GCA_963747625.1 uncultured Bacteroidales bacterium
TCTCCAAAGGGTCACTGAGAATAAGGAACATCAGCCCGAAAACAATCATGACTACTGCTGTACCATTACCATTTCTGATCGCGGTGGAAAGCATAAAAGCCATTGTACCAAGAAAGATCACCGGCAGCATTACCTGCAGCGTCATATGTGCAATGCGGAACTTTACAATGAGAAATGAAGATAACATTGTGAATGCTAGTAATATAATAAATGTAATAACAAATATCAGTACAATTCTTACAAGCCACACTTTATACCTGTAATTTGGTATGCCGAATAATATTTCAATGGTCCTGGCATCCTGGTCATTCTGAACACCGAAAACTGAAGGATAAAAAACAAGAAGGATACCTGAGAAAAGAAATATCCCGTACAGGTCTTCCATTTTTGAAACATCATTTGAGAACACATAAATTATTGAGAGGGCGATATAGAACAAAATAGATCCTGCAAGAAACCAGACGAACTTATTTGCAAAAATGATTCGTAAATTATAGATGATCATTTTGCTTATAAGCACATAATTATTATACAATTTCGTATTTTTCATTTGCCTGATATTAACTTGTTTAGACTAAGTGGCCGGGCCTGTTTTCTTCCTGAGAAGCCATAAATACGCATCCTCGAGATTTGGAGTTGCACTCACTGCTTCAGGGTGTGGTTTGTTTTCGGAAATGCATCGAACCCTCACTTTATCTCCTTCAGACATATGATGTACAACCAGATTACCATCAATAAAGCCTGCAAATTCATTGGTCGGGATATTGAATTGCCAAACGTGCCCTTCAGCTTCTTTTGTCATATCAATCGGTTTACCGAGATATGTAAGCAGTCCCTTATTAAGGACTGCAACCTTGTTGCACGAACTGGAAACATCTTCAATAATATGGGTTGAAAAAATAACTACCCTGTCGCGACTAAGTTCAACCAGTAGATTTCTGAATCTTATCCTTTCTCTCGGGTCGAGACCTGCTGTAGGTTCGTCAACAACAAGTATCCTTGGCAGGTGAAGCAATATCTGCGCTATTCCCATTCTTTGCTTCATTCCGCCTGAAAAGGAGCTTATCTTTTCGTGTCGCCGGTCCTCAAGGTGAACAGCATTAAGAACATATGTCACTCTCTCTTCACGGGTTTTCACATCAATAATATTCTTAAGCATTGCCTGGTAATGAAGATATTCATTGGCAGTCATGTTTTCATAGCTTCCAAACTCCTGGGGGAGGTACCCTATGAGTCCCTGAAGCTCTTCTCTCTTCTTTTGGGTATCCATCCCGTTTATCCAAACCTTACCATAGCTCTGTTCAAGAATACCACAGATTATTCTCATGAGTGTAGTTTTGCCGGCACCATTTGGCCCAAGAAGTCCAAACATACCATTGCCTATATTCAGGGAGACGCAGCTTAAAGCTTTAAAAGGTTTTTTCTTTCTGCCTATCAATGGTATAGCACCGACAATCTTATAGAAGTTCTTGCGTATATTCCTGAATCTTCCTTCAAGACGATAAATATCAATATCTTCTGAAGTTAATTTAATTCCGGTTCTATAAATGATCAGACCGGAAAACCATAAGAATCCAAGGATAAGCACAATAGCAATATTATGCCACCTGACCTGGAACATATATATATTCCAAAGAGGTAACAACCAGAATATCACCGCATCAAATAGTCTAATCAGTCTGGTAAATATTCTGTTATTCCCCGGAGCGTTAAGATTTATTAATAATTTTTTGACAGGCAACCAGATGCCAAGAATGGCATACCATATGGAAACGCTGAAAATAAAGATCCAGAAGCCGCTATTCAGATAAAAGTACGTGAAATAGATAAAAAACCCGGTCAAAGGAATCTGCCAGACCAGATGGTTCATCTCATTCCATGAAGTATAGTTTTTCTTCAAACCAAGCCTTTCCCTTATTTTTGCTCCACCATTCCATTCTCTCTCATAAGACGACTGTCCCTGTCATATATTTTGACAAGACTCTGAATATGAATACTGATCGGTTCATCAGGAGAAATGACTGTCTCTTTTGCTTTTCTGAGGGAATTTATGAAGAACCATGTTCCGGCTGGTACAAGGATTAATGAGAGTATAGTCGTAATTAGTCTCCACAAAAATTGATCAATATATCTGAAAATCAAAAACATAAGTATAGTAAAAATAGTTAGTTGGATAGTTTTTGTTTTCCAGTTGAGTGAATATATCCATTGAAGGGAATTTTCAAGGCCGGAATAAAAAGTCGGGATAAACACCAGTGTAAGCATTGTGCTTAAAGTGAGACCTCCGATTACAGTAATTGCAAATGCTGCCCCAATGGAGGCGACGAACTCAGATGTTCCCATAGCCAGCGGGAATAGGGCAATTACGGTTGTTGAAGCAGTTATAAGAATTGGTCTGATCCTGGCAATTCCGGCAGTCATTAAAGCCCGTGATCGTCTGTAACCTCTTCTTCGTAAAATATTTGTATAATCAATAAGAAGAATCCCGTTATTTACTACCACTCCAAGGAGTATAAGGAATCCAATCAGTGTATTGGCATTCAACAATGAGTTGTTTGTAAGAATAAGTGCAATAAGTGAGCCAAGTGCTGCCAGCGGTATACTGAACATAAGAACCACCGGGGTAGAAAGAGATTCAAAAACTGATGCCAGGATCATATAAATCAGAAGAAATGCTATTCCTATAAGCCAATAGAAATCTTTTAAAGGATCCTCTTCATGTACAATTTCAACAGCAATTCCAGAAGGTATATTGATACCGGAGACTATTGATTCAATTTCTTTTCGGGCTCCCTCCAGGAGATCTTTTGATCCGGTGATATCCGAATTGAAACTATATGTAACTGTGATCTTTTTCTCCCGGTTTTCCCTGTGAATGTTACCCATTCCGGAGGAAAATACAATATTTGACAATTCCTGTACTTGCATTAAATTGGAATTATTTCCTGTAACCTCCAGGTTTTTAAGATCATCAATAGTCTTGTCAGTATTGTCCATAACCTGCCCGGAATCATCGGCATATTTCAGGGTTATATCATATGTTTGATTCCCCTGTAAAAAAGTTGCACCTGAAGAATATTCTTTACCGAAGGTGGAAAGTGCTGAAGATATGTTATCGAGAGTGAAATTATTGCGTCCCAGATAATCCATATCAAAATTTAGATGCACTTCAGGAGTATTGTCCTGAACATTAACTGTAACATTGTTAATAGTTGACAGGTTTTGAACTGAAGCTTTAATGTCATCTGAAATGTTTTTCATCTGGTCGAAATTCTGTCCTTTTATGACCACGCTTTCAGTTGTTGTCCCGATACCGAGAAGATTCATAAAGTTTTCACCAGGATTTACTGCCCCTGCAGCTCCTGCTGCTCCTGTGTATCCTCCGCCTGAAGACATCTCATTCATTTCGATTTCTCCTGATTTCAGGTTTCTGACTTTCTCAAGGATGTCATTTTTAATTTCCGGAAGAGACCTCTTACTTGTCTTATTCCAGTCATCAGCAAGGTTTATAGTCATTGTTGCATCAGATTCCTCAACTCTGCTGACAATATCTCCTTTTTCCGGTAAACTGTTAAGGGCATGTTCAATTTCAGTGACAAATGCATCTGTTTTTTCTAATGTCGAACCCGATGGCATTGTGATTGAAAGCCTGAAACTTGAAGTCTCGACCTCCTTTGATGAGCTTACACTCAGGCTCAGACTGATAAGAAGAGCAGCAAAAAAGACAACAAGTGTTCCTATAATTGTACCTGCCGGGTTTCTCATGCTGGCTTTAAGTGTGAGAAAATACCCCTGAATAAGCCTGTTGTGTATAGAAAGTTTTTTAAAAATTCCCAAATCTTTTCCCCTGGTCAGTTTAAGAATATAATGGGCCGCCATCGGGATAAAAAGCAGGGCAACTGATAATGAAATGAGCAGGGTTGAGATTATTGAAACACCTATATTCTTGCCAATAATTTTGATCATAAAGTTATCGGAGAACAGAAATGGCAGAAAAACAGTTATAGTCGTTAGCGTTGCTGCAACGATCGATCTCCAGACTTCACTCGTTCCCTGCTTAACAGCTGTATTAACATCTTCTCCCTGACTGATGAGCCGGTAAATATTCTCAAGGACAACCACAGAATTATCGACAAGCATACCAATGGCGAGAGCCATACCTACCAGGGTGAGACTATTTATTGAGATATTATATGCATAAAAAAAGTTAAATGCGGCATAGACTGAGATAGGGATTGAAAGTGCGATAATAAAAACCAGACGGATATTCCGTAAAAAAAACCACAAAATAAGTACTGCAAGTAACCCACCGATGACAGCAAGATGAATTATCTGGTTTAAATTGTCCTCCATAATTTCCGCATTATTGTTCTGAACAACTATTTCAACGCCTTCAGGTTTCAGATTTTCATTCAGAGTCTTTATAACATCAAGTGTCTTGTGCGAGAGATCGATAAGGTTGACCTGATTATCGTTTATCAGAGTGACGGTAACTGCATCAAGTCCGTTAACCCTGCTGTACGAAGTCTGTTCTTTAACCCCGAAAATAATGTCAGCAATATCTTTCAGAGTGACTGATCCGTTTTGTTTTACAGTAATATCACCTATGTCTTTAACATCGGTATACTGTGATGTCACATTGACAAAATATTTATTGGTGCCATCTTTAACTGATCCGACAAAGGTTTTATCCTTTCCATTGTTGTTCAGAAGGTTTGTTACCTGTGACATCGTTATCCCATAGGCTTTGCAGGCTTTTTCATTCAGCCTGACTTCAATGGATTTCTGCTGACCACCGTAAACCTGTACACCAGCAATACCTGTAATATTCTGAAGCTCAGGTGTTATTTCCTCGTCGGTAATGTTACGTATCCTGTCTATGCCACCTTCACCCCTGACCTGTAATTCCATGAACTGGCTTGTAATCTGAGTAAGATCTATTTTGACCACGGCAATCTTAAACTCAGCAGGCAGGGTTGACTTTACAGTATTTATTTTTTCCTGCAGCTTCAGGTTGGCATACTTCATATTGGCCTTCTGATTGTAATAAAGAATTATCGTACCGGAGCGGGAGGTAATGTTAGATTCAATCTTTTCAATACCTTCAAGTGTCCCGATCGCACCTTCAAGAGGGATTACTGCTTTACTTTCTATATAATTTGGATCCAGTTCAAGAGTTGTTGTAACCTGAACAATAAGTGTGGGAAGCTGTGAATTAGGCAAAAGCTCCACCGGTAATCTTTTGTAAGAGACATAACCAAGCATGGTGAGCCCGAGAAAGAGCATGCAAATAAGTACTTTCCTTTTTATTACGAAATTCATTTTTCAGCTTTTCTTGGTTCTCATAAGTATTTTATTCATTTGCCGGAGTTTTCCTAGTGATCTTTGCACTTAAGGAATCAAAAACCCAGTACACACATGGGATCACTATAAGGGTTAATATAGTTGATGTAATCATTCCGCCAATTACTGCAAGAGCCATTGGAGATCTTAATGACGTGCTTTCCCCAATACCTATTGTGAGTGGCAGAAGAGCAAAGATTGTTGCAAGGCTTGTCATAAGGATAGGTCTTATTCTTTGCGATCCTCCTGTAATAATTGACTCTTTTTTATTTAATCCTGACTGGCGTAGCTGATTTATGCGATCAATGAGAATAATTGCATTGCTCACAGCAATCCCTCCAAGCATTATGATTCCAATATAGGCCATCATATTGAGGCTTTTGCCGAGTATAAAGAAGGTCAGAATGGTACCAACAGCTGCAAGCGGAATAGTAAGCAGAATGACAAAGGGCTGGATTATTGATTCAAATTCAGCTGCCAGCACCATAAATACCAGAATAATTGACAGGATAAGTGCAAATGTCAGATTAGACATTGATTCTTTTCTCATCAGCTCTTCCCCTGTAATCTGAATCCTGTAATTGGCCGGTAAAGGAACTGATTTTAACAATTCACGGGCATCACTGACAACTTTGTCAAAAGGTTTGGATTTATTAACCATTGCATATACATAACTTGTCCGGCTCTGATCGCTTCTGGTGATTTCCCTCGGCGATATGACTTTTTTAATGGTTGCCAGTGAACTTAGCGGCACTTTTACCGTCCCTGCAGTAATTAAGAGATCTTCAAGCTGATTCAACGAAAGATCTCCCAGCTTAATGACAATGTCTTTCTCTTCGCCTTCCTTTTCCATTGTGCCTGCTGAAGCGCCGGAAAGGTAACTTTGTATCTGGCTGATTACACTGGTCACAGGTACATTGTAATAACTGGTTTTGAACCTGTCGACCGCCACTTCAATTTCAGGTGTTCCCTCATCAAGGGAGGTTGTAATATTGTATAGTCCGGTGTTCTTTTGGAGAACAGTTTTTGATTCGTTGATTATCTTTTCAATCTCTGTATAGTCTTGCCCTTTTACCTCAACGACAAATGGTGCTTCACTGGTTCCCAGAGTATTCTGAAGTTCTGATTCCTCCTGGGTAAAACTTACCATAAGATCCGGAATGGTCTTAAGGTATTTTTCAATTGTTCTCATCGCTTCTTCTGTCAAAGTTGCATATTCATCTTTAAGAAAAATTTTCATGCTTCCGATATTCTCATTAGCAGAAGTTGCCGACTGAGTGGTTGCTGTATTTATATCTCCGCCTGCCTGGCTGTATATCATCCTTATTTTGTCGCCCAGAAGTTCCCTTACCGTACCTCCAATCTCTTTGATAGTATTTTGAGTATGGCTGAGATCTGTACCCTCCGGAAGTTTTAATCCTATAGTAAATTCTGAGGATGCAGATTTCGGCATATATTCGCTTCCAAGTTTTGGTATAAGAAGTGCTGCAAGACCCATAAACAGTAATGCAAGAATTATTACTATCAATCGCTTTTCAAGGACTTTTGAAAGGAACTTTGGATACCACCTTAATTGCATAGGGCTGCTAAGCTGAATATTCTGACCTTTTCTTTCCCGGAAAAGGGTACTCACCAGCATAGGAATAACGAGCATTGCAACAAACAATGATGAGATAAGGGCAAAAGCGACTGTCCAGGCCTGGTCTTTAAACATTTCACCCGAGGCCCCCCTGAGATAAACGATAGGAAGGAAGACGACTATGGTCGTAATGGTAGAAGCAGTTATTGCTCCCCCGACCTGCCCGGTGCCTGCTATTGCAGCTTCGCGCAGAGACATTCCTTCATCTCTGTTTCTGGTAATATTTTCGAGAACAACTATTGCATCATCAACCAGCCTGCCCGCTCCGAGCGCCAACCCTCCAAGGGTCATTATATTTAAAGTGAGATGATTAAAATACATCAGGTTGAATGTTGCAATTATGGATATAGGAATTGCAACACTCACTATCATTGTGGTACCTATTCTTCGAAGAAAAACATACAGAACAATCATTGCCAGGAAAATGCCGATAAGTCCTGACTCTTTTACCTCTTTGATAGCATTACCAATGTATTTTCCCTGATCCTGAACAACTATGAATTCATATCCCGGAAGCGCTTTTTCAAGATTGGCAAAAGCTTTGTTAAGGTTCCTGACAGCTTCAACAGTATTAAAATTTGGCTCCTTATAAATTGACAACCCAATGCAACGTTCTCCATTAAGGGTGATAATATTCTGTGGATCTTTATTTTCATATTTTATGGTTGCAATATCACGCAGGTATACCGGCACTTTATCGGCAGAAGTAGTGGTGGTGTTGCCTGTAGCTGTTACAGTCTGAGTGGAAGCCTGCTTGAAACCTACTACTATATTTGCCAGGTCTGTTAAATTATTCATTACACTCACACCTTTGACTACGTATTTAAGTCCCAGGTCAACTATTGAACCACCTGATACATTCTTGTTATAATTAGCAATCTGCGCTGCGATGACATCGGAGGTCAAACCATATGAATCAAGTATATATTTGTTTGTCTCAATAACAAGCTGGCTTTCTTCCTGACCTGTAAGCTTCACATCAGCTATGCCTTCAATTCTGATAAGTTCATTCCGGATATAGTTTTCTGCAACTTTCCTTAATTCGTCCATATCGGTTATGGCCTTGTTTTTTAGCCCAACAATCATTACGGGAGAAGCATTGGGATCGTACTGGGAAATATCGAATTCTGTCAGGTCAGAATTCTGGCTGAAAGAGTTCAGTGCTTTCTGCAGGTCGAGAAAAGCCTCATCCATATCTTTATTCCAGCTATATTCGACTGTTATTTCTGCTGAACCGACCTGGCAGACAGACGAAACGTCGGTAACATCACTCTGCCGCATGCAAAGTGATTCTATCTGATCGACATACGTTTTTTCAATTTCCTCCGGTGGCTTTTCTCCTGCTGCCAGTTCAATATATATCTTCGGATTGTTCAGGTTAGGGAAAAGATCAGTTCCCAGTTTTCCAAGAGAAATAATTCCGAGCAGAACTATGGCAAGGACAATCATCAGAACTGTAACCGGGTATTTTACAGCAAATCGGGCAATCCTGTTCATGATAATTATTTAATGATTTTAACCTTTGACCTGTTGCTAAGTGTTTCAAATCCACTGGTAACAACCCGTTCATTCTTAAACAGGCCTTCTGTCACCTCAACATCAGTAAGGTTTTCTATACCCGTCTTAATGATCCGTTCGGAAGCTAACCCGTTCCTGTCGATAACAAAAATAGTCTTACCTCGCTGCCTTGCCAGGATTATACTTTTAGGAATTACCAGAACAGAATCTATATGATTTATTACAATATCAGCCTTGACGAACATCCCCGGCAGAAGGAGATATTTAGGATTGTGTATCATTATTATTCCCGGGAAGGTTCTGGTGTCTGCGCTTATCGCAGGAGATAATTGAGTTACATTGCCCATTAAGGTGTCATTTGGAAGAGTATAATTTGTCAGTTTGACTTCCTGTCCGGGTTTTATTACTGTAACGTATTTCTCAGGAAGTTGCACATTCATATACATCATCTGATAATCCATTATTTCAACCATATCGGAACCTGTATTAACCCTTGTCCCCTGGGTGTAATATTGTAACTCAACTATAACACCATCGATAGGAGCAGTTATCCTTGTCTTTGCCATTGAAAGATTGGCACTTACAAGGGCTGATTTAGCATTTGCCATATTTATTTCTGCTGTTTTAAGATCAAAAAGAGTAACTCCTCCTTTTTCATAAAGGGATTTCTGTTGTGTAAGCTGACTCTCTGTAAGTTCGAGGTTGAGTTTGGTGGTCTCAAGCTTTATATCATTTATATATTGCTGATCTTCCAATCTGGCTATCAGGTCACCTGTTTTAACTTTATCGTTTAATTGCCAGACTTTCCCGGTCCGCGGATTTTTTTCAAGAAAATAATTGGCAGTAATTTCCGATTTAACCAGTATCTCCCCGATCGGAAATGCTGTTCCGGATGTACTGACGTATTCTTCAATTGATTTTAAGGTGGCATCCTGGACAGAGACCGGAATTTCAATATCAGCATTAAGATTCTGATTTTTGTTATTGCAGCTTACGGCCGCAAAAGCAATGGCTAAAATCATCAGCAAACTGTTTTTCATAGGTGATCTGTTTTTATTATTTTAAAGTCTTTACCGGCACGACCGGTTGTTGCTTTTCAAAGTCGTAAAGCGTGTGTCGAGGACCCCTTGCTGCCGGAACTGGCGGCCCGCGAGTGGAGCTGCTGGCCGAGCACGGCAAGCAATGGCTGGCCCCCCTGCGCGACCTGGGGGCAATCGGCGTCACGGCCGGCTGCTTCCGCGGCGGGCTGATCGAGCGATCGTGATCGGCCAGGCCGACTTCGTCGCCCGCGCCGAGGCGATCTGTGCGGCCGAACCGGCCTTGCATGCCGTGCAGTTGAAGGATGTTCGCGGCGGCTTGGACGAACTGAAGCTGGCGACGACGGAATTTCCGCAGCAGGTACGGTGCCTGGATATGAGTGCGAACAAGTTGACGCACGCGGAGCTGTCGGGGCTCACAAACGTGCTTTGGACGGCGAAGATCGAAGAACTCAATCTGGCCTTTAATGATCTGGGCGATGCGGGAATTCCAGCATTGGCTGCAATGGCCTCGCCGCGCCTGAAGCGGCTTTCCTTGGCCCGCAATGGCATCGGCTTGACGGGGGCCGCCGCGCTGGCCCGGGCGGTCATGCCGCAGCTCAAATCCCTCTCGCTGCAACTCAATCCGATCGGTGGGGCGGGGTTCGGGTCTCTGGTCACCTGGTGGCGGCAAGTCGTCCACCTCGAAGAACTTGATCTGTCGGCCGTCGAACTGGGGTCGGAGGGTGCGACCGTTGGCTCGCCCGGCATGCTGCCCGCGCTGAAGCGGCTTATCCTCCGCGGCAATCGGATCGCCGGCCCAGGTTGCGGGCCCTGGCGCACCAAAGCGGGTGGAATCTGACCTTGTTGGATCTACGAAACAACCGTTTGACTGCCAGTGAAGAGCGCCGGGCTGAGGCCACGACTGCCGAGGAGTCGATGAGATCCTGGCGGCCCTGCGTGCCCGTTATCGCGCAGGGCGCTGGTGATGTGACCGCGGAAAATGGTATTTTGCAGCACCCCAGAAGAATGACAGAAAAATGATGACAGAAAATGGGCGCGCAGGTTAGCTAAGATTGTTCCGAATACTTCTGGCATATTGACAAGTTTACCCTATTTAGCCGAGAATAGGAGCGTCATTCCCCCTCGATCCTGGAGATCCGCATGAAGAACTTATCGGACGTCGGTTTGGGCGACGTGCAGTCCGTCTACAGCGGCCCCGAAGGCCAGTTGTGGGAACTGATCATGGGGCAACAGATCCACATCGGCGGCTTCCAGTCGTCGATGGATCTGGCCGAGCGGGCCGGCATCGGCGCCGGGATGTCGGGAGTCGATCTCTGTTGTTGCAGCGGGGCGGGAATGCGCTTCCTGGTCCGCTTCCGCAACGTGGCGCGAATGCACGGCGTGGATGCCACCCCGGCCATGGTCGAGTTGGGCCGCCGCCGCACGGAGGCCGAAGGCTTTGACGATCGCATTACCTTCACGTTGGCCGATGCCTGCGACACCGGCCTGCCCGCCGAGAGCGCCGATTTCGTCTGGGGCGAAGACGCCTGGTGCTATGTCGTCGATAAGGCGAAGTTGATCCGCGAGGCGGTCCGCTTGACGAAACCGCGGGGGACCATCGCCTTTACCGATTGGATGGAAGGGCCCGCGGGACTTTCCGACGCCGAAGCGGAACGTTCTTGCGATTCATGAAGTTCGCCAACGTGCAAAGCCTGAGCGGCTATGCGGGACTTCTCGGCGGCGCACGTTGCGAGGTCGCGGTGGCGGCCGATACGGGCCGGTTCGCACCCTATGTCGATCTTTACCTGGAGATGCTGCACAAGCAACTCACTTCGGACGCCTTGCGAATCCTGGACTACAACGTCGCGGTCATGGAGGGGCTGGCCGGCGAGATGAAATTCCTGCAGCAGCTCGCCCACGACGGCAAGATCGTCCAAGGCTTGATCGTGGCCAAGAAATGCGGATGAATCATGAAAGCAAAACCTGCTGCCATGTGACGGTGCCGCATCGGCCGGTTCCCCCGGGCCGCGGATCCGTTGGCGTGGTTCGAGAAGATGTTGGACCACTGCTATCAGCATGCCGTGGCGGCGAAGGCGGCCGGCAAGCGGGTGGTGGGCATCCTCTGCGAGTTCACGCCGCGCGAGCTGATCATGGCGGCCGGCGGCGTGCCGGTCTGCCTCTGCGGCGGCTCGGCCAAGACGATCCCCGCCGCCGAGGAATATCTGCCCGCCAATCTCTGCCCGCTGATCAAGTCGACCTTCGGCTACCATCTGCTCAAGACGAATCCTTTCCTGGAAATGGCCGACCTGGTGGTGGGCGAGACGACCTGCGACGGCAAGAAGAAGATGTATGAGCTGATGGCGGAGACGCGGCCGGTCTACGTTCTGGAATTGCCGCAGAAGGCCGACGACCCCGATGCCCTCGAGCACTGGTACGCCGAACTGGTGAAGTTTCGCGACTTCCTCGAAAACCGCTTCCAGGTCGCCGTCACCGATGCCCGGCTGCGCGAGGCGATCGTGGTAATGAACCGCGAGCGGGCCTTGCGGCGGGACTTGGCGGGCCTGATGCGGGCGGAAGTCCCGCCGCTGACGGGCGGCAACTGCTTTCGCTGAAGAGCAGCATTCCGGCCTGCCCGACGATTTCGCGTACCACGAAGAGGTCCTGCGGCATTATCGCGGCCAGCCGGCCCGGCGGCGGCGCCGCCGCCGCTCGCGTGCTGTTGACGGGCGTGCCGACGGTCACCGGCGCCGAGCGGGTGCTGGAGATCATCGAGCAAGCGGCGGCCGGCTGGTCGCCATGGAGAACTGTACCGGCTTGAAGCCGATCCTGGAGGACGTCGACGCCCGGCCCCCGATCCGTTGCGGGCCTTGGCGGAAAAGTACTTCCGCTTGCCCTGCTCGGTGATGACCCCCAACCATCGCCGCTGGAAACGCTGCGCCGCTTGATTGCCGACTATCGGCCGGACTCGTGATCGAGTTGATCTGGTAGGCCTGTTTGACCAACGACGTCGAGCGCACCAGGTGCGGCGGTTGGCGGAAGAGGAAGCCGGGCTGCCGTACCTGCGGATCGAGACGATTATTCGCCTCGGACTCCGCCCACATCGCCGTCCGCGTCGAGGCCCGTTCGAGACGGTCCGGGGAAGGCGAATGCACGACGACTGTAGGCCGTAGGAAAAATCCGAAATCCGAATGTCGAAATCCGAAACAAATAGGAAGCACCAAAGCTGTAAATGGCCAAAACGTCAGTGGCGAACTGCATTATCTTCGTTTGAGACTTTTGGATTTTTAATTTGAATCGGGCACCACATACCGTGGGGTCGCGGATTTTGTTAGATTTGATATTTAAACGGATTTCGTTTTGAATGCTTCTTGTCCCGCCCTTACTATTGCAATCCGTCGCCTACTGCCATCCCTTCGTGCCGCCCGAAGTAGATAGCTGCACACGGGCTGCGGCCTTGCTGGCTGCCGTATCGGGCGGGCGCCGGGGGGCGGCCGTCGGAGGTGTACATTTCGCGGCGTATGTCCGGTGGCCGCCGCGCGGTACGACGATTTCAGCGGGGGGTTGCCCGCAGGCACGCCGTACCCGTGGTCGGCCGTGATCCTGACCACCACCTGCGATCAGCTCCGCTATACGGCCGCTCTCCTGCAGCGCTTCAGGGCAGCCGCCCAGTCTTTCTGCTGCACGTGCCCAACATGGCAGACCGCGGCGGTGCGGGCCTTCTTCCGCGAAGGCTTCAACCGCCTTGGCCGCTTCCTTGTCGACTGCGGCGGGACCGCGCCCGGCGACGTCCTTGCACAAACGATGCTTTGCTACGATCGCCCCGGGCTTCGCTCCGCTTGCGGCGCAGGGAGATGTCGGCCAGGGGCAACTCCGCAGGCGATCACGGCCGTCCGTGGCGATCTCCCCCTCCTCCCCCTTCTCCCCTTCTCCGCGTCTCCCCCTCTCCCCTCTCCGCGTCCCGCTCCCCGCCCCCCTTCCCCTGGCCGTCGTTGGCGGGCCGATGTCATCAGAGCGATACCGAACTGTTGACGGCCGTCGAAGCGACCGGCGGCCGCTTCGTGCTCGATGCGACCGAAGCGGGCAAGCGGACCCTGCCGGCGCCCCTGGATATGGATCGGCTGCACGCGGAACCCGCGGGATGAACTCGTGCGGATCTACTTCGATTGTATTCCCGCCGTCTTCCAGCGTCCCAACGACCGCTTGTTCGCCTGGCTCCGCGCAAGGGTCCAAGCGGTCCGTGTCGGGGCGTCCTGGTG
>CAVVGP010000049.1:0-8099 GCA_963747625.1 uncultured Bacteroidales bacterium
CCGCAATCCCTGCTTTTCGACCAGCCAGAACACGTCCAGCGCCCTGGCGCCCAATGCCATGCGAACGCCGATTTCCGCAGGTTCGCAGTCGGACCCCCTGGGCCGTGACGCCATACACGCCGATGGCTGCCAGGGCGATCGCGACGGCGGCAAACAGGGCCAGCAGCACAGCCTGAAAGCGCGGCTTGGCGACATTGTCGTCCAGAATGCGATCCATGGTGGAAACCTGGGACAGTGCCAGACCGGAATCGAGCGCCCGCAACTGGGAGCGGGCGGCGGCCGCGATTTTTATAAATTTGTTTATGTGAATAATGAATAAAGAAAATTATGTTAAAAAATCATCCTAAAGGACTATTGGTTGCCTTCTTTTCCAATATGGGGGAACGGTTTGGATTTTATACAATGATGGCCATACTTGTTCTTTTCCTTCAGGCTAAGTTCGGACTTTCTGCGAAAAAGCGGGAGAAATTTACAGCTGGTTCTATTTCAGCATCTACGCACTTGCGCTGGTTGGAGGTATACTCGCTGATGCTACCAGGAAGTACAAATTAGTTATCCTGTTAGGAATACTCATAATGTTTGCCGGGTATATAATAATGGCTGTTCCGGGTATGACACTGACAATCACTATTATAGGACTTTTTACAATTGCTCTGGGCAATGGTTTGTTCAAAGGAAATCTTCAGGCCGTCGTTGGACAAATGTACGATGATCCTAAGTATGCCAGTTTAAGAGATTCTGCTTTTATGATCTTTTATATGGGAATAAATATCGGAGCTCTGTTTGCTCCTTTTGCAGCCACCGGAATGAGGAACTGGTGGCTTAAAACAAATGGCTTTATTCACGATGGCAGTCTTCCTTCGCTTTGTCACCAGTTTATAAATGGCACTCTTGACAGACACTTCCACTTTTCAGCAACTAGCTGACAAAGCAAATTAGCGGCCATGTAACAGATCTTACATCATTCGCACATAGTTACCTTGAAGTTTTTTCGAGAGGATATAATTATGCATTCGGAATTGCGGCAGGTACCATGGTAATTTCCCTTCTGGTATACCTGATATTCAGCAAATACCTTCCCAATAAAGAAAAGAAAACAACTGAAGTCAACAGAAAAGGTGGAATTTAACCTTGTGACACTATTTGCTTCAATCGGTGCAATGGTGATAACGGCATTTGGATTGCATTTCATAAAACAAGTCGGATGGACAGCCGGATTTGCATTTGGCTTGTTTGCTGCATTTGTAACCTGGATAGTACTGACAGCAAAAAAAGATGAAATGTCAAGAATTGTTGCGCTGATTCTGGTTTTTATCGTCGTTATCTTTTTCTGGATGTCATTCCATCAGAATGGATTGACACTCACGCTTTTTGCGCGTGATTACAGTGCAAAAGCCGTTAGTCCTTTCACCTACCTATTCTTTAATGTCTTTTCCCTTCTGGCAGTATGCGGATCTGTCGCAGGGCTTGTAGTCATCTTCAGAAAAGGAATCAGTTAACAGCAAGGATATTCGGAGGTATGTTATTCATAGTCGCATTTGTTTATGCATATTTCAATGTTGTAAATGCAGAAACCAGTAATTCGATCTCTCCTGAAATATTTCAGTCTTTTAATCCATTATTTGTCGTGGCACTTACTTTTCCGGTAATGGGTTTCTTTGCCTGGCTCAATAAGAAAAATATCGAACCTTCAGTACCTAAAAAGATCGGATTTGGAATGATAATTGCTGCAATAGGATTCATTATTCTGCTGATCAGCTCTCTAAACCTCGTCTCCCCTCACCTTCTTAATGGATCGGTCGGTTCCGGATGCTGACAGAGTTTCACCTTACTGGCTGATAAGTATTTACCTTGTGCTTACAATTGCCGAACTTTTTCTTAGTCCTATGGGATTATCATTTGTCTCAAAAGTTGCTCCTTCCCGATTCCAGGGACTTATGCAGGGAGGATGGCTCCTTGCTACTGCAGTCGGCAATAAGCTGCTTTTTGTAGGAACAATGCTGTGGGACAGGGTTCAGTTATGGCAACTCTGGCTGGTATTTATAATTTGTTGTCTGACATCAGCTGCCTTTATCTTCTCTATTCTTAAAAGACTTGAGAAAGAGGGAAAAGGATAAAAGTTTGTAGCCAGGAAAAAATCGCATAAATCTGGCAGCAAAGGAAAAAGAGAAAAGACAAAAGACAAAATGAAAAAGACAAAAGGAAAAAGTAATTATAGACTTATTTCATCCGACAAACTTAGGACTTCACACATTTTAGCCTTTTTTGTTTAATAATTTTAATTCAGAATGTCATTTTGCCTTATTTTTGCTAATTTTACATCAATTTTTAATGCATCCCTTAAGATGCATTTTCATTTTATATAGTGTTACATAATGAAAGTTCTGAAGTTTGGCGGCACATCAGTCGGATCTCCTGAAAGGATACGAGGGGTAAAAAAGATTATTGAATCTCAAAGTTCACCCTGTCTCATCGTTGTATCTGCTTTCCAGGGAATCACCGATGAGCTAAAAAATATAAGTGAACTTGCGGCTGCCAGAGATGATACATATGCGAGCCATCTCGATAAGATTATTGCCAGGCATACTGAAATGCGTAAAATTGATGATTGACGGCGCCAGGAAAAATAGTGTACTTGAAGAGATTAAAAGTATTTCTGACAATCTGAGAGAGACATTAAACGGAATATATCTTCTGAGAGAACTAAGTAAACATTCTCTCGATCAGGTACTTGGAACAGGTGAAATTTTATCTTCACTGATAATAAGCAATCTTATTAAGGATGGCGAGTTGATTGATGCCAGGAATTTTATCAAGACCGACAGCAATTTCGGATTTGCAAATGTGGACTTCGATAAGACAAATAACCTTATTACCAACGGTCTCAGCGGTATCAGAAAATGCATCATAGCACCGGGCTTTATTGCAAGCAATGAAAAAGGGGAAACGACTACCTTAGGACGAGGGGGATCAGATTATACTGCTTCAATTTTTGCAGCTGCACTTAATGCTGAAGTTCTTGAAATATGGACCGATGTCGATGGTTTTATGACTGCCGATCCCAAAAAAGTCGAAAGAGCCTACGCAATTGATAGTCTGACCTACTCAGAAGCAATTGAGTTATCACACTTCGGAGCGAGGGTAATATATACACCAACTTTACGGCCAGTTTATAAGAAAAACATACCAATCAATGTTTTAAACACATTCAATCCCGACTCAAAAGGAACAATAATCAGCGACCTTCCGAGCGATAACCCCAGGAGCCCTATCAAAGGCATTTCTTCAATAGATCATATAGATCTTATAACTATACAGGGAACAGGCATGGTTGGAGTCACCGGAACATCAATGAGACTATTTGGTGCTCTGGCACGAAGAAACATTAATATAGTCCTTATCACACAGGCCTCTTCGGAGTATTCGATAACATTTGCCGTCAGTCCGGCGGATTCAATAGCTGCCTGCGAAGCATTGAACAATGAATTCAGAATCGAAATTGATAATAACAGTGAATTGAAGATCCTGGTTGAAAAAAATCTTTCTATAATAGCGATAGTGGGCGAAAGAATGAAAAATACTCCCGGAATATCAGCGACTCTTTTCAGGTCACTGGGCAGGAATGGAATAAATGTAATCGCGACAGCACAGGGTTCATCTGAGCTGAATATTTCTGTTGTAATTAAAAATGAAAGTCTTAAAAAAGCACTGAATGTCATTCACGATGGTTTCTTCCTTTCCCGGTTTAAGGAAATGTACCTTTTTATTGCAGGTACGGGACTTGTTGGAACCAGTCTGATTAAACAATTGCAGAAGCAATATTCCACACTTATCACAGAACATAACCTGAAGATCAATTTAATTGGCGTGACCAATTCCAGGAAAATGTTCATCGACAAGAAAGGCATGGCGCTTGATGATTACAAAGAGGTGCTGAAAACATCAGGTGAAAAAAGTGATATCGAATCATTCATCCAGCAGATGACACGGTTGAATCTCAGAAATGCTGTTTTTATAGATTGTACTGCAAATGAAGATGTGGCAACACGATATGGTGAGATACTTTCAAAATATGTTTCAATAGTAACAGCGAATAAGATCGCCTGTTCTTCGGAGCAGAGGTATTATCAGCAACTTAAAAGTATTGCAGGTGAAAAAGGGGTGAGATTCATGTTTGAAACCACAGTCGGAGCAGGTCTGCCAATAATAAAAACAATAAATGACCTTATATTGAGTGGTGATAAAATTCTGAAAATAGAAGCAGTACTGTCAGGTACCATGAATTTTATTTTCAATGAAATCTGCGAAGATCTGCCTTTAAGCAGCGCTATCAGGAAAGCAAGGGAAATAGGTTATTCTGAACCGGATCCGCGGGTGGATCTCAGCGGAACAGATGTAGTAAGAAAAATAATGATCCTTACCCGGGAAGCAGGTTATATAATTGAAAAAAAGGATGTCAATATTAAAAAATTTCTTCCTGAGGAATGTTTTAATGGTGATATAAATGATTTCTTTGAGAAGGTTAAAAAGTATGATTCTCATTTTGAACAACAAAGAAAGGAGCTGACAAGCAGGAATATGAAATGGCGATTTGTCGCGACTATGGAACTTGGCAAAGCTTCAGTTGAACTTCTTACAATTGGTCCCGATCACCCGTCATTTAACCTTGAAGGAAGCAACAACATAATATTGCTCACCACCAACAGGTATAATGAGCTCCCGATGGTCATTAAAGGTTACGGTGCAGGGGCAGAAGTCACTGCAGCAGGTTTGTTTTCTGATCTGATGAGGGTGGTAAATGTTTAAGGGCTCAGGCTTTGCAAACCATAGCTTGACGAAGGTAAGCGAAGGCTTAGCGCAGAGCGCAGGGCAGTAAAGGGAAAAGATGAAAATAAAAGGTAATTAATTGAAAAAGAAGCCAATAAAATATTATTCGACCAATCTTAAGTCACAGGAGGTCACATTCAGAGAGGCACTTTTAAGGGGACTGGCTCCTGACGGTGGATTGTATCTTCCTTCATCATTGCCTGTTGTATCGCCGGAAGAGCAAGGGAGTTTTCCAGGTATGGAATATCATGAAATAGCTTTCAAGATACTCAATAAAATAATTGGGGATGAGATAGATAACGAAAAATTATCCGAAATCTGTGCCGATGCATATAACTTTGATGTCCCGCTTGAAAAAATACACGACAGGAAATATTTAATGCGTCTTGATCAGGGACCAACTGCATCATTCAAAGATTTTGCAGCCAGAATGATGAGCAGGCTGATGCAGTATTATTTATCAATTAATAATAAGCATCTTACAATACTCACGGCCACTTCAGGAGATACCGGAAGCGCTGTAGCCAATGCTTTTTATGGATTAAATAACATCAATGCCATTATATTATTTCCAGTTAATGAAGTTACTGCGATGCAGCGAAAACAGATGACTTCGCTCCAAAAAAATATAACTATTATAGCAATTGAGGGTAAGTTTGATGATTGCCAGCGGCTGGTTAAAATGGCTTTTACTGATCCCTCCCTTTCGGATCTTTCGCTTACATCAGCAAATTCAATAAATATCGGGAGACTGTTGCCTCAATCAGTATACTATTTTTATGCTCATGCAAAACTGGCAGCTAACAGAGATGAAAAAGCAATTTTCAGTGTGCCATCAGGTAATTTTGGTAACCTGATGGGTGGTCTTATTGCAAAGAAAATGGGGCTGCCTGTCAACAACTTTATTATTTCAACAAATGAAAATGATGAAGTCCCTGAATTCCTGCGTACCGGAAGCTATAAATCAATCAATCCTTCCAGGAATTGTATTTCCAGTGCAATGAATGTAGGTCATCCCAGCAACCTTGCAAGGATAATTGCATTTTATGGAGGTGTCATGGATGACGCTGGACAAGTTATAAAAACGCCTGATCTTGATCAGATGCGTAAAGATCTTTTTGCAGTCAGCGTGACAGATGAAGAGACAAAAAGAACCATAGACGATGAATACCGGAAGTATCATGTACTGCTCGAACCTCACGGAGCAATCGCATGGAATGGAATAAAGCAATATTCTTTATTGCACCAGGACTCACTTCCAGGGAAACCATTATATATCTCCCTTGAGACAGCTCACCCTGGAAAATTTTCTGAAGAATTGAGGAAAATACTAAATATAGAACCCCCATTACCGGAGTCTTTGGCCGGGTTAGAACTTAAAACAGAACACTATTTTTCACTGGAAAATGATTTTGGTCTATTAAAAGATTTTATATTTAAGAATTATTAATAACCTTAACATGTACATTGTCTGTTCTGACCTCGAAGGCGTATTTGTTCCTGAAATATGGGTAAATGTTTCCAGCCATACAGGGATTGATGAGCTCAAGCTTACCACACGGGAAATTAGCGATTATAATGTGCTGATGAAAAGAAGATTAGAGCTTCTGAAAAAATACGGTCTCACACTTCGCGATGTACAGAATGTAATCGCTCTTCTTGAGCCTTTGAATGGTGCATTGGAGTTTATCGACTGGCTCCGCACTAAAACCCAGTTGATTGTGGTATCAGATACTTTTAGTGAATTCGCTGATCCACTTATAAGGCAACTGGGAAGACCGACTCTTTTCTGTCACCATCTTACTACAGATGCAGATGGCAACATAACAGATTATAACCTCAGGCAGGAAAACGGGAAAATGCATGTAGTAGAAGCACTTCAAAGCCTTAATTATAAGGTTATCGCCATAGGAGATTCATACAATGATATTTCCATGCTGAAAAAAGCTGACCATGGAATCCTGTATAATCCTCCTCAGAATGTCGCGGATGAGAACATCGATTTACAGGTAGTTAAGACATATGCTTCCCTGAAGAGGACTATTTCACAACTTTTAGACGGCCAGGAACAGTAAGATTCAATCATCAATATTTGAGGGGACTTTCCTGGAAGTCAAATTCATCCCCTCCCCCCTTTATAATAATGACGTGTAATTCCGAAAGAATCCACTGTAAACAAATCTCAAGCCAGAGGGAAGTACCAGTTTAAGGTTGATGAATGAAGAATCTCCCCTATCAATAGAAACAGCAAATAGACTATACGTATGATTTTGGATACTCATATAAATTTAAATGCATTGATCCGGATTTTCTTCCTTATACAGGGCCGAATATTCCAATAATTTCATATTTTTACCAGAACTCTAATTTAATCAATTAACCGGCTCTATGAAACTTCCACCATCATCTAAAAACTGGTTAACCATTATCGGTTCAATTATAGCAGGAATTAATCTGGCACTGATTCTTCTGCTTTTCATTATTTCCACAATATTCAATAAACAGAATACAAATCTTGGGTTATTCATATATATTGTCCTTCCCGGCTTTATGCTTCTCGGACTGGTGATGATCCCGATAGGGATGATCCGTGAAAGACGCAGAATACGCAGAAGCGGGATTATTGAGGAAGCCCGTTTCCCCCGTATTGACCTGAATGACCCTCGGCACAGAAACGCTTTTATCATTTTTACGGTCACAACGATAATAGTTATTTTTCTTTCCTCACTTGGGAGTTTCCAGGCTTTTCATATTACTGAATCAGTAGAGTTCTGCGGCACATTATGCCATCAGGTAATGGATCCGGAATACACTGCATACCAGAAATCGCCTCATGCAAATGTAGCCTGCGTAGAATGCCATGTCGGATCAGGAGCATCATGGTATGTAAAATCAAAAATTTCAGGGTTACATCAGGTTTATGCTGTTTTGACTAACTCTTATCCCAGGCCTATCTCCACTCCTCTCCACGATTTGCGCCCTGCAAGAGAAACCTGTGAAAAATGTCACTGGCCGCAGAAATTTTATGCAAGAAGTCTCTGGACAAAAAAATATTTTCTTGCAGATTCTTTAAACACAGAATGGGATATTATGCTTGAGATGAAAACCGGTCCCGAGTTTAGCGGACTTGGAACGAAGGAAGGAATTCACTGGCATATTAATCCCGCAGTAAGTATTGAATACATTTCAGAAAATGATAAAAGGGAGAATATAACTTACGTGAAATATACGAATAGCAATACGTAACGCTCAAGTAGGGTTAACATAACAAA
>CAVVGP010000050.1:0-8326 GCA_963747625.1 uncultured Bacteroidales bacterium
TATAATGATACGCAAACCATTGCATATTGGGATAGGCATTATTTTTCTGCTTATCGGCCTGCCTGTATATTTCTTCTTCAGGAAAAAAAACTTTCCGACTTCCGAATGAATTTTTATCATTGTTAATTATTGCTCATTTAACAGTATAATAATATAAACACTTTTATTTTCATGAAAGATATCTCTTACATAATTAACCAGCTCGGGGAAGAGCGTGACACATACATGAATGCGATAACTCCTCCTTTGTTTCAGACAAGCAATTTTGCTTTCAGGAATGTGGAAGAACTGAAGAAAGCAATATCGGATGAAAAAAACAGTCTGGTATACTCGCGTGGAAACAATCCGACTGTTGATATCCTCTGTAAAAAAATTGCGGCACTTGAAGGTACGGAAGAGGCTCTTGCTTTTGCCAGCGGCATGGCAGCTATCTCGGCTGCTATTATCTCATTTGTCAATAATGGTGATCATATTGTATCAGTTCGAAACAACTACAGCTGGACAAATATGATCATGACAAAGTTTCTGAACCGTTTCGGCGTTGAAACAACATTTGTTGATGGCACAAAGAGTGAAAATTTTAAAAATGCAATAAAGAAGAACACACGGATTATTTACCTGGAGAGCCCTAATTCCCTGACTTTCGAACTTCAGGATATTGAGGCAGTGGCTAAAATTGCAAAGGAGGCAGGAATTACCACTTTAATTGACAATAGTTATTCTTCTCCCCTTACTCAATCTCCGGCCGGGATGGGTATTGATATAATCCTTCATTCAGCAAGTAAGTACCTGGGTGGCCACAGCGATATTGTAGCCGGAATGGTTTGCGGATCATCTGAAAACATTTTAAGAATCTTCAAAAATGAATACATGGGTCTTGGAGGAATAATCTCTCCTTTTAATGCATGGCTGATGCTAAGAGGATTGCGGACTCTCCAGGCAAGAATTGACAGGATTTCTATAACAACGACCAGGGTTGTCGAATATCTTGAAAATCACCCGCTTGTAACCGACGTTTTGCACCCGCTTTCACCGAAGCATCCGCAATATGATCTGGCAATCAAACAGATGCTTAAACCAACGGGGTTGTTTTCTATAAGATTATCAGTTAATGACAGAAGTAAAATAGAACTTTTTGTGAATAGTCTGAGACAATTTATAATTGGTGTTTCGTGGGGCGGACATGAATCCCTTGTATTTCCTGCACTTCTCATTTGATGAGCAGAGAATAAAAGAGGGCTACTCAAATAATCTTATAAGATTTTATATTGGTCTTGATGAACCTGATTCATTGATCAGGGACCTTGAACAGGCGTTTAGAAAGATCGATTGAGTTTTATAAAATTGAACCTGACATCAAGGACTGAGGCAAAGTATTCACCCCTTTCAAGTATGTCTTCATCCCCTTCTTCATAATACCAGTTGAATATAAATTTTTTATGCTTCAGAGTGACATAAGTGATCTTTTGTAAAATATGAATAAATACTTTAGCACTTGCACTGTTGAAATATTCAAGATCTAAATCCACGCTTGTAATATCAGCAGGAACAGTTATATATTCACTGATCCAATCCTCTACCGGTTCAAAAAAATCAGTTACATTTTCGTGTATTGACCGACCCTTAATTCGAATTATCCCCTCAGGATTCAGTATTATCTCAGGGGTATTTTTTGTCGGTGAAATCCTCAACTCCTCCATCAGATTTAATTTGTCCCGAAATTACGAATTTTATCACAAAAACCATGTCCATTAATCGAATCTATCAAAAAAAGGATCATTAAAATTTGAAATAGTTATATCTCTCTCCTTCCGCTCAATCTGATGTATCATATTTGCAATAACATTATTAACAGGAACTTGTACTCCTAAAATGTCCGCATTCCTGGTTATATAACCATTTAAGAAATCAATTTCTGTCAATTTGCTCCGCTCAAGCGACTGCAGACTTGACGATTTAAGTTTTTTGTACTTATAACCGATTATCATCAGTGAAACATGACGTCGCAAATCTGAAAAAATATTTTCCCCAGCTAAAAATTTCTTAAAATCAAGTTTTCCTCCGAAAACTTCAATCTTAATATTCATTTTTTCAGCTACCTCAACTGCTTCTCTTACAATTTCTATAAATATTCTGCGTACCTTTCTGATATGCAGCATTTTCCCGAGATACAACCCGCAGACAGCACCTAATGAAGTGATACACGAATTGATAATAAGTTTCGAATAGAGGTGTCCGGTTATATTATTTGTCGTTCTTACGGGAACAACAGATGATAATATTTCTGCGATTTGAAAAAGAAAATCATCAGAAACCCTGCCGGGGTATCCCAGAATAAAATCTCCGCCTGAAGTCATTACAAGCTTACCTTTTGATTCCATTGTTGCCCCCCATCCGGTGACACATCCAATTATCCTATTTTCGCCAATAACTGCAGCAAGCTGATCTTCACAAAATCCATTCTGCATTGAGATCAGGTAACCGTCCTTTTTAAGCACCGGATCAATACAATGTGCAACTTCCATCATATCATTCGCCTTCGTTGCAAGAAGTATAATATCTTTTTGTTCTTTGACCTGGAAATGGAAGAGTAAGCCGGTATTTTAATATTAAATTTACCACAAACGCCTGATAATTCAATCCCTGTATTAGAAATATGTGAGGCATAATCATCATACTTACAGACTATTTCCACATCTGTTCCATTCTTTCTCAGTAAGGCAGCAGTTATTCCTCCAATTGCGCCAGCACCAATAACGAGAAATTTTAAACCTGATTTTTTCATCTATATCAATAATACAAAAGTCAGTATCTGGCCAGAGGAGTTACATCATGACTTGAAAATTCACCGTTCAGATATTTATAATAACCGGTAATGCCAATCATTGCAGCATTATCTGTAGTGAATCTGAATTCAGGAAGAAAGAGGTTCCAATTTCTCTTTTGTGCCTCTGTTTTCATAGAATTTCTTAATCCTGAATTTGCAGAAACGCCACCTGCGATACCAATTTCAGAAATTCCTGTTTGGACTGATGCAGTAATTACTTTACTTATAAGAATGCTTACTATAGTATGCTGAAGTGAAGCACACAGATCAGCTTTGTTATTCTCTATAAACAAAGGGTCTTCCTTCAGCCTGTCGCGCAGAAAATAGAGAAAACTTGTCTTCAATCCGCTAAAACTGAAATCAAGGCCTTTAATATGAGGTTTTGAAAACCTGAAAGCATCAGCATTTCCTTCTTTGGCAAGTTTATCTATCAGAGGACCTGCAGGATATGAAAATCCCATCACTTTTCCGCACTTATCAAATGCCTCACCTGCAGCATCATCAATTGTATTTCCAATGACTTCCATCTCAAGCTGGCTTTTCATGACAATTATCCGTGTATGACCGCCTGAAACAAGCAGGCATAAAAAAGGGAAAGACGGCACAAGGTTGAGTTTATCCTTTTCAAGAATAAAATGTGCCATTACATGAGCCTGCAGATGATTAACTTCAATCAAAGGAATATTACGGGAAAGAGCAAAGCCTTTGGCAAATGAAGTTCCTACTAGAAGTGAGCCAAGAAGACCTGGGCCACGTGTAAAAGCAACGGCATCGACTTCACCAGCATTAATCCCTGCTTTTAATAAAGCCTGATGGGTAACAGGGACAATATTAGCCTGATGAGCTCTGGAGGCGAGTTCCGGCACAACTCCTCCGTACGACATATGAATATCCTGGTTGGCAATAAGGTTGGATAGAACATAACCATCCCTGATTATGGCCACTGATGTATCATCGCACGAAGATTCTATTGCTAATATTGTAATTGCCATCTGATTTTTATTTCCTCTAACTTTATAGTATGGTGATTTTATATTTCCAAAACTCCGGAATCCGCAAATTTCAAAAAAATATTGCTGCTAAAAACAGATTTATAAAAAAATATAATATTTATAACCTGAAGAGGAAAGATGCCAGATGAAATATCCTTAATTAAGCAATTAATCAGAATAAATTCTTTGAAAAATTATCCATTTTTTAATGTCACTCTTCTAATTTCAGTAATTTCAATCTCGTTTTTTTTATATCCTTTTATTTGACAATACTGATAAATACGCTCATATGCAAGAGATTTATAAACTGACGGTTCTGATAATATGTGAACAATTTCAGTCTTATAAAATACAGTAAAAGAAACCCATCCAAACCACGTTTTTACTTTTGTATCGTAAAAGGAAGAATCATCTTTAGTATAGCTTATAATTCTGAATCTGTGTTTCTTCATAGTAACACCAGAATAAATTTTCAATAACAAATCTTCATCATATATCTGAATGCTTACACAGAATATAAATAACTGTTATTTTTATTCAGAAATCGTTAAACCAGATCAGTTAATCCGGAACAAATTTTTTTATGGTTAAAATATCTGTTTATGTAAATATATTTATTTCAATCTGAAATATTTGAACTTACGTTTAATAATCTCTTATGATGTTCTAAATAATCATACCTATACAAAGATATTAATATACTAAAATTTAACGGAGCTTTTCAATATTTTCATTCCACAAATAATCTGTTTATCTTAAATAATTATATTTTAAAACAGACCACTCATCTACATATTCAAAAAATATCTATGTTCTAAATTGCGGGGTCAAATGAATATTACAATCATAAATCCAGACAATTAATCTGAGTTTAACTATCTTTATGGTGTTATTTTTTACAAACTGACTAATTGATGTTTTAATAACTGTTGCATTCATATGCTCCATAAAATTAGAAGGTCACTGAAGTATTTTATTATACTTATCGGAGTCATAATAATGCTTCCGACAGCCCTTTATCTTTTGTTACAAACAGCTGAAATTCAGACGTTTCTTGTAAAAAGAGTGACAAATCACTTTTCAAGCGAATTTAAATCATCAATATCAATCGGTTCAATTGATTACAAATTTTTTAACAGGTTATCGGTCAATAATGTACTCATTAAGGACAAGAATAATGATACTCTGATGTATGCCAGACAGATTATAGCCGGCATAAAGAGAATAGATTTTAAGAACAGAGTGTTCAGAATGGGCAGGGTAAGCCTGTTCAAACCTGTTTTTGCAATTATAACCGACTCCACCGGATTAACGAACCTGAACTGGTATCTTAACCTGTTAAACAATTCTGCGGATTCTATGAAAAAAGGTGGCGGAAAATTTGTAATAGACCAGATTGATTTAAAGGATGCACATTTTCACTTATAAACAAAACAGGTCTGAGAGGGAATACCAAAATAGATTTTAATAACCTTAGTCTTTCAGGAATTAATGGGACTGTTGAAGAACTGAAAGACACTTAACGACACGACTACTTTTAATATCTACGATCTGGGATTTAAAGAATCATCAGGCTTCAACGTAAGAAAATTAAGCGGTTCTGTCATCGCTGGCCGGCAAACATCTTATTAATTCGGCTTTTATAAATTGCGACAGCAGTATATTAATATCTCAAAATTCGACATGATTGCGGATTCAGCAGACTCATTCAAAAATTTTACCGGGAAAGTAAAACTTGATATCCAGCTGGATAAATCGCTTATTAATACATCTGATTTGAAATATTTTGTTCCGTTTGCAGATAGCCTGAATGAATCAGTGTGGCTATCAGGAAAGTTCCTTGGCACTATTTCGGAATTAAGAGGCCGGAATATTAAACTTACATACAGAAACTATACCTCACTTGATTGTGATTTTGATTTTTCAGGACTACCAAAAATAGATAACACATACCTGTATATAGGGGTTAACAATCTAAAAACCAATGCTAAAAGACTTGGCCAAGATCAATACACGAAAAGGATTGTTAATAATACCTGATGTCATTAAAAAGCTAGGAAACATATCATTTAACGGGAGCTTTACCGGATTTACGACTGATTTTGTAACATACGGAGAATTAGAACAAGCCAGGGAAATATTCGAACTGATATATCGCTTAGACCTGAAGAATCAAAAAAATATAGAATAAAAGGGTTGATAAACGGAGTAATATAAATCATAGGGAACTAACCGGCAAAACTGATTTTTTAGGAAATATAAGCATTCATGCCAATGTTGATGGATATGCATATTCATTAAAACAATTCGCAGCAAATCTTACCGCGAAAATCGACAGTATTGAAATAAACAAATATATATCGTAACATAAATCTGAATGATTTTTTACAGACTCCGTGCTCTCCGTACCCCTCCGTTACCTCTGTGTCAAAAAGAGAACCGTCGAACAAGTCACCACTGCCAATGCCGGGAAAATCTCATTCCTCCAAGCCGTGTCCGATGTCCGACGTGGCAGACCTGTAAAGTCGGCATAAAATGAAACGGCTTCTTCCCATTCTCGCGCTGCTCTCTTTGTTACTCAGCTGCCAGAACGTCGACACGCGAGTCTGGCGCGCATCCGGGGATAACGGTGATAAGCCTGGCATCGGTTTCGAGCTAAGAAAGCATGCAGAGGAAATCTCCGGCTTCGCATTCCTCCATCCGGACTTCCCGAACGACTTCTCCCACACGGGCTTCAGGCGGGCGATGACCTTTATAAGTCAGTCGCCGAATGAGATCCGTTTTCGAGTCGCTTGGAACGAGACTTCCACAGAGACACTTGTGTTTCGGTTTGAAAAGGCCGATTGGCCCGATTCATTCGGGGCTACCGTGATTTCAATTCGCGGGACCGAAATCTCCCCGCCGCGGGTATTCACGTTCAAAAGGCTCCAATGAAGAACTCGCCGGACTCCGAAGAGTCGTGTGACGCGAGATGGTGTATATGAGCATAAATGTGCATTTTGCAAACAGGTAATATCTCTCAGGGATTTAAGGATTTCTCACATAATACCTTCCGGCGATAATAATCTTAACAACTATACGCTATCCTGCAGTCAATGCAATCCCGATAAGCATGATAAATCAATTTTTGGTCGTTTGCCTCGCCTATTCCTATTACTAACTGCTAGGGTAAAAGCAAGCAGGATTTATCGAATCTATAATGATAAGGCATTTGACTATGATCTCGGGCTTTCCGAAGAGTTATTAAGAGAGATTGGAGTAGACAAAAAGGAATTCATATCTATTGCAAAAAAACTGAATATCAGACCGATATACAATCAGGAGGCAAAAGAATATCAATATTCAAGAGGTCAAAAAAAGATGATAAAACGGCATCATAATTTCAAAAATATCAAAATTACATTATAGGGGGTATCTCATGGCTAAACCGAAGGATTTTAAGAAGGAAGCAAAGAAGTTATTTTCTCGCAGATTGCGGAGATTCCCGAGAATAATCTAAAAGATGATGCAAAATTTACCGAAGACCTGGGAGTTGACAGTATGAAAGCCCTTGAGATAGTCGCTGCTATTGAAAAAAAGCTAAAAATCGCGATACCTGAAGATAAGATCCCTACGATTCGCACCTCGAAGGACGCGGACCAGATTGTGGTACGTATGAATGTATGTAGAAGCGTGTAATATGTGCCAGCGATATAGATAATCTCAGATCTGGGTATTAAAAATATCTATTATTTGGAAAAGGTAAACTTTGAATGGTCGAATTTCGCTACATGCACGGAGCTGTATACATTCTTGAAAATTCTAAAGCGCAACGCGTGAAAGTTGGCAATGACTTATTAAATATGTTGGCTGATCGGCTTAGTGCTGTTAATGACATATGGTTAGGACAAAAGGTTACTTGCCAGATTTGTGGAAGACGTTTAGACGATACTAGGGGGTATGTTCCTCAGCATGTTATTGATGGCAATGATTGTCTTGGGGAAAACGCGTTACCCTTAGAGAAAGATGTAGCACTTGCTGAAACATACTTAGAGAATATGAAAAACCGTCTCAGTAAAGTTTCCCATAGTGAAAAGGGGAACCGATCACAAGCAATCAAAACTCTTGGAAAACGAATAGAATTGTATAGGCATTATAATCGGCTGGTAGGAGGATGGCAATCAGTGCAGCTTTCTACACGGATTGTGCTGAACAGGTTGAATTGCTCTCACATAAAATTCTAGCAGATCGTCTTGATAAATTAGCACCAATTGGAGAAGTCTTTTGTTGCTCAGTGTCAGAGAGGCGACGGAGGCAGTTGAAACCGTGCTGAATCAACTGGGATTGCTACATTCAGCTGAGGAAAGAAACTAAGTTCTGCTAAATCCCATTATTAGTCTAAAGATACATTAGGACTAGAAAGTTAAAAGGGGTGAAGACAAGATTCAAGAACTGGAGTTACCCCGTTTTCCCAGAACTCCGGAACTAGCAATACGGTACTGAAAGTCGAAAGGCTACAATAAAAATA
>CAVVGP010000051.1:0-12763 GCA_963747625.1 uncultured Bacteroidales bacterium
TGTGAAAACAACAGCAGTCCACTGGGCTTCAACACGATATCGAAAACTTGATATGAAAAAGAATATCAGAAACCCAGCAAAGGTATAGTAGAGAGCTTTATCAAACAGATTTTTAAATTTTACTTTAACCATTATCCAAATCAATACAAGAAGGATAAAAGGGTTCTGGAACAGAAACTGGCTTACAAGATATTCAGGAACATGTCTTGGAAGTTAAAGGCTGATACTCTTTCTATAAGATGATATTTCACAGAAGGGAATCGTTTGAATATTGCCAGAAAAGATGTGGGAAAAATAATAATAGAGCTATAAATACAGCAAATAAAATTTTATATTTTTAAGTAACTCTAAGTTTGAAAGAATGATAAAAGCGAGCAAAAGTCCACCATGATATTTACTGTAAAGCAGGGCAGCAATAGTAAAACCAATGAAAATTGTATTTTTCCAGGTCTCCTCTTCAAAGGAATCGTTTATATGTAAGAAGAAAAATAGTAGAGAAAAGAATGAAGTGGAGCATCAGGAGTTGAAATAAATCCGAAAAAAATGTTGTAAACGGGGATAAAATCATGGCTATCATGAAAAACAGCCATACGTTCTCTTTCTTCTTACGCTCTTTGTTCATTGGTAAGCAACCATATCACTGAAAATGGCCACTAGCTGGCTAAATACAACAAGAAGTCTTACGCCGAGTTCATTGTGAAAGAAAAAATACCCGATCCTGATCATCAGTGCGATCATCCGGAGGATGATCAAAATATCCCCAGGCCAAATGAATTTCGAATATATCGAGTAATATGCTTCATCATTATTCTAACGGTGTGAAACGGGCTTGTATCAGGTTTAAGATTCCCCGAGGCAGCCAGGATGAGATTGAAGGATTTTAAAAAATTCTTTAAGTCTAATTTTCATTTTCTTTCAGGATAACCTCAATTTTTTTAAGCTCTTCTTCACTGAAATCAATTATAAAGTGCCTTCAGATTATCATCCAGTTGTTGTGCACTGCTTACGCCAACAGTACAGATGTTACCCGTGGATCTTTCAGCAACCATGCGATTGCCATCTGGGCAAAAGATTGATTTCGTTCTGCTGCAATTTCGTTAAGCTGTTTCGCTTTAGAAATTCTCTCTTCAGTAACTTCTTCAACTTTCAGGAAACCATTGGGTTTATATGCTCTGGAACCAACAGGTATTCCCTTCAGGTATTTGTTGGTAAGAAGTCCCTGAGCTAATGGTGAAAACGGGATGCATCCAATTCCGGTCTCTTCAAGGACATCAAGAAGTCCCTCTTCTACCCATCTTTCAAACATTGAATATTTAGGCTGATGAATAAGACAATTCACATGCATTTCTTTAAGTATCGCAGCAGCTTTTCGTGTCAGATCAGCAGGATAGCTTGAAATTCCCACATATAAAGCTTTCCCCTGATAAACAGCCTGAGCCAGTGCTCCCATGGTCTCTTCCAGAGGTGTATCAGGATCAGGACGATGAGAATAGAATATATCAACATATTCCAGGTTCATCCGCTTAAGACTTTGGTCAAGACTTGAAAGTAGATATTTTCTTGAACCAAAATCACCGTAAGGGCCCGGCCACATTTCCCAGCCAGCTTTTGTTGATATGATCATTTCATCTCTCAAATTGCTGAAATCCTTTTTAAGGATTATTCCAAAGTTCTCCTCGGCTGACCCCGGAACAGGGCCATAATTATTTGCCAAATCGAAATGAGTTATTCCGGAATCAAATGCTTTCCAAAGGATTTCTCTGAAATTTTCGAAGACATCAACAGACCCGAAATTGTGCCACAAACCCAGGGAAATTTCAGGTCATCTTATTCCGCTTTTGCCACAGCGCCGGTAACGCATATTGTCATATCGCTTTTCTGAAGGATTATAGACCATATTGTTTAATTTATTTTTACTTTTATTATTTGTAATTAATTCAAATTAATCCATTTTCTTATTTTATAAATAACCTCACAGCGCTCCTTTTATATTCCAAAGTTAAACAAATATAAACATTCCAAAAATCCTGAATTGTGTATATCATTTTTAGTTATTTTTAGTGGTTCAGTTGAGATATATTTTACAGTTTAAAAATAAGCATTATAAAAAACCTGGTATGAAAAATTCAATTAAGCTTTGCATGATTTTGTTTTGTATCTATGCAACCTGTTTTTCATTCGAATTATCAGCTCAGCTGTCTGTGATTCAAACTGAAAGTGGTTCTGTTTCAGGATACAAAAGCGGCGAAATTAGTATTTTCAAAGGTATACCCTTTGCTGCCCCGCCAGTCGGTGATTTAAGATGGAAAGCTCCCAAGCCGGTTCAAAACTGGACCGGTATTCTGAAATGTGACAAATTTTCCGCCAGTCCGATGCAAAATAAACCCGTACCGTTTATGATGTGGACTGAAGAATTTATAACGCCGCCTGATAAACTGAGTGAAGATTGCCTTTACCTTAATATCTGGACTCCAGCTAAATCTCCGCAGGATAAACTGCCAGTATTTGTATGGATATATGGCGGAGGATTTTCATCAGGTTCTGCAGCCTGTGCTGTATATGATGGGGAAGAAATGGCTGAAAAAGGTATTGTTTTTGTGAGCTTTAATTACAGGGTTGGTGTATTTGGCTTCATGGCTCATCCTGAGCTGAGTCGTGAATCGGAAAATAAGGTATCAGGCAATTATGGGTTGCTCGACCAGATTGCTGCACTAAAATGGGTCAGGAAGAATATAGCTGCATTCGGAGGCGATCCTGACAAAGTAACAATTGCCGGTCAGTCAGCAGGATCGATGAGTGTATGTGCACTTGTGGCTTCTCCTCTCGCCAGCGGTCTGTTCCGTGGCGCTATTGCTGAGAGCGGGGGAATCCTCAACAGCCGTATGTTAAGGAATCTCTCAGATGCTGAAAAATCAGGCCTTGACTTTATGAAAAAAATGAAATCAGAGAATATTACAGAACTAAGGAATAAATCAGCAGAAGATCTGATTGCTGCCGGAGGAAGCTTTGGGCCTAATACCGATGGAATTGTAATCCCGGTTGATGTAATGGCGGCCTTCAGAACCGGACATTTTAATGATGTCCCAATGATCGAAGGGTGGGTTACAGGAGACGGATCACTTATGGGGACCCAGTCAATGGCTCCAGAAAAATACAAACAACAGGCAGTTGAAAAATATGGCAACAAGTCAGAGGAATATCTGGAACTGTTTCCCGGCAATACGAATGGACAGGTTACTGAGTCATTGAAGAAATTAGGGCTTTTACAATTTGCAGCGTTTCCTGCATATTTATATTCGGGGTTCAGCAAAAACAAGACATTTATATATCAGTTCAGCCATGTACCGGTTGATAAACCAGGCTTTCCTGATTATGGAGCATTCCATACATCTGAAGTGCCTTTCGCACTCCATACACTTCATCTCTGGAAAAGGCCATGGCGTGAGATTGATTTTTCAGTAGAAAAAACTATGGACAATTACTGGGTAAACTTTGTAAAAAATGCAGATCCAAATGGTGAAGGATTACCTGATTGGAAACCATATGAGAAGACTTCATGCGATATAATGGAAATAGGAGATCAATCAAAGTTATCACCGGGACTTTATAAAAGTGAGTTTGATTTTCTTGAAGGAACAATAATGAATAAAAAATAAAACCTAATACTAAATCCATAAATTGAAATAAGCTGATACATTCAATTAATAAAGAACAAAAGAGTCTGTATCAGAAGTCTTATTTAACCGCAAAATACATAAAGGAGGCTCAACGAGCGCAGAGAATAAAACAAGATGTAATCCTGTATGTAACCTTAAGGAAATTCATAAATATTTCTCTTCCTAAGTGCCAGGTTTTTTGTGCTTCATCAATTTAAACAAATACGATTTTTTCAGCTTTAATCAATTTCATTTGTTTTCAGCTCCGGCCATTTCTTCTCCTTTTATATTATCCTTAAGATAAGCAACATCCTTTATAAGATCCCGGCCTGCAGACGAAATTCAAACAAAAGAGGAAATATTACTATATTTTGTTCCAGGTAATTTCAAAGAGGCTGATACCTTGTAAACAGGTTATTTTCAAATCGAACATCACTCAGCCTGTAATTGACTGAAGAATCATTTTCAATCTGAAATTCCCAATTCCCAAATTTCCCGGGAGTGGAATATAAAGGTTTTAAATATAATTTTTCTCCGACAGAAAAACGGCATGTTTTCCCATACGCTGAGATCTTGCCATAAGTATTGTAAATGGTAGTTTTTATCCAGATAAGATCATTCCCTTCTCCGATCTCAGTCCCTGTGTGGCAATAATCAATGAAATTACCGATATATTTTCTGGTGATTAAGAATTGATCTTCCTCAACATATGAGGAGGACTTTTTTGTTGTACTGCATGAGATAAGAGTAAATATTAATAACCAAAATAAAATCTTTTTCATTTTATTATTCATCTTTAATTAAGAACATCGTTTCTCCTATAATAATCTTTGACCTAAAACCAGAAATTAGTAAACGTATAAAAATGCCTGAAACTAAACCTATTCTCTGCTATCGACTGCGGGAAAAATTGTTGTACTTTCTAAATTCCCTTATAACCTCTCCGATTCAAGCCATTAATTATCGAGTAAATGTATATCAAAAAAATAGTGTTATCAAGTGTCAAAGGCTCAATTACAGGACAGATGAGCTATGCTAGTATTCTCATATCAAAAAATTCCTGCCGAATAATTACGCGAATCATTTGTCTATAAACAAAAGGCATCTATTCGTCAATAAACAGGTAAAATTTATCATCAATTCCAGGAAAATGTGAGTAATTAAATTAATTCAAAAATCTAAAGCAAAGAAATCCAGGGCAATTGAGAATTATAAAAGCTGATTATGCAGTTTTAATTCTGAATATTGGATTTTGACTAAATGCTGATTTTTTAGGATCAGTTTCAGCAAATTTCAATAATTAAAACAACTTTTCTCAGGACTTTATCGGGGTAAATGGATTTTCTTTTTAATAAACCCTCGACTAATGGACTTTCTCATCTCGATTCAGAACATTTAAATGATAATTTTAGTTACCATGGGATATGCTTTGCAGTATATTTATTAAATACTGTAGGGTTATTGTGTTCCTCGAGACGCCTGTTTACATCAGAAGTTAATCCAACATAATACTTATCAGATTTAGAGCTGTATAGAATATATATATAATACACCGCAGCAAATAAAAAAGGAGACAATTTTCATTATCTCCTGTATTTCAGCTCCCCAGGTAAGACTCGAACTTACGACCCACGGATTAACAGTCCGTTGCTCTAACCAACTGAGCTACTGAGGAATATGTTTCTTCCTTCTTGAACTCATTTGGCCTACGGATTAATCCCAAGTCTTCGGGATTGCTCTAACCAATCCCAAAAACCGAAATCTTCGATTTCGTGTTTTTCGAGAATCTCCATTTGAATGAAGTCATGATGACTTCATTCAAATCGGGACTGAGCTACTGAGAAAGAAAAACTAATAAACTTACATTTAATTAGCGTCGCAAAAATAAGGGCTTTTGATGAATTAAGCAATATCTTTGGAGAAATTTTTTAAAATGAAGCGGATACTTGGAATAGGCAATGCTCTTGTTGATGTTATGACATTGATAGACAACGATAATATACTTGAAATGTTTTCATTGCCAAAAGGCAGCATGCAGCTTGTCGACAGTGAAAAATCAGCTCTGATAAAGTCGGGGACCTCCTGTTTTAAAAGAAATCTTGTGTCAGGTGGTTCAGCTGCCAACACTATTCACGGACTTGCAAAGTTGGGAGCCAGCACAGGATTTATTGGATCAATCGGGAAGGATGAAACTGGTGACTTTTTTGAAAATGATATGAAGAAGGCTGGTGTTAAAACCTTCTTATCGCGCCGTAATTCTGTTACAGGTACAGCAGTGGCTCTCATTTCTCCTGGTTCAGAAAGAACATTTGCAACTCATCTCGGTGCAGCTGTTGAACTGGAAGCTGAGGATCTTAATCCCAATGATTTCACGGGCTATAATATTCTTTACCTCGAAGGCTATCTGATTATTAATAAACCTCTTGTGGAAAGAGCCTGCAGGATTGCCAAAGAAAACAATATGAAAATTGCTCTCGACCTGGCAAGCTATAATGTTGTTGAAACAAAGCTGCAGGATTTCAAAGAAATTCTTGAAAAATATATTGACATTGTATTCGCAAATGAAGACGAGGCAAAAGCATTTACAGGCTTTGCTCCATCGGAAGCTTTAAATGTTCTTTCCAGTTTATGCGACATTGCTGTCATAAAAACCGGGAAGGACGGTTCCATCTTAAAAAAAGGTGAAGAGATAATTAAAATCGGACCCATTCCGGTTAAGTGCATTGATACTACGGGTGCGGGTGATCTTTATGCATCCGGCTTCCTTTTTGGAAATGCCAGTGGATTGTCCCTTGAGAAATGCGGTATATTTGGTTCAGTTCTGGCAGGTCATGTTATTGAAATTTTAGGCGCCAGGATGGATGAAGATCGATGGAAAAAGATAATAGGAATCCTGAAAGACAACATCCATTAACTGCAACTGTTACATAGGGTTCAGATATCCTTCAGGTTCCTTCAAAATGAAAGGCCACGCAATGGCGTTGCCCTTAAAATAAATGAAAATATTATAGGGGCATGCCATGGCATGTCCCTTATTTTTTACCATATAACCGGTCGTTGTTCAACTGGTATATAGCGTTTGTCTCCAGGTTTAACATCCGGAAATGCTGAATAGAATTCCGGCATATTATATACTACACCATCTATCCTTGCTTTTGCCGGTGAATGTTCGTCGGTTTTAATTCTTCTTCTTATCTCCTTATCACGCATATTTGTTCTCCAAATCTGTGCATAAGACAGGAAGAAGCGCTGGTAATTGGTGAAGCCATCAATCGGTTTTGGCGTTTCTTTTCCCTCAAGGGATAATTTGTATGCATCATATGCGACTGTACAGCCACCGAGGTCTGCAATGTTTTCACCAAGAGTAAGCTTTCCATTGACAAATACTGAATCGAGTATTTCAAAATGGTTGTATTGATCGATAAGCATAGCTGCATGGGCTTCGAAAGCTTTGGAATCATCTTTCGTCCACCAGTCGCGCAGGTTCCCATCTTTATCAAATTGCCTGCCCTGATTATCGAAACCATGTGTCATCTCGTGTCCGATCACCATTCCGATAGCACCATAATTGACGGCATCATCAGCATCAAGATTAAAGAACGGTGGCTGGAGTATACCTGCCGGGAATACAATCTCATTCCTGTTTGGATTGTAATAAGCATTAACTGTCTGAGGCGTCATTCCCCATTCATTGGGATCGACCGGTTTGCCAACTTTATCCATTGAATACCTGAATTCGAAAGCCCGGGAATTAAGTACATTTAAAACATATGGCTGCGATGTAATATTCAAACCGGAATAGTCCCTCCACTTATCGGGATATCCTACTTTAACTCCCATCTTATCTAGTTTGGCCAGCGCTTCCTGTTTAGTTTGCGGCTCCATCCAGGTAAGGTTTTCGATCCTTTGCTTAAGCGATTTCTTTAGGTTCATTACCAGGTCAGTCATCTTCTGCTTGGCTATTGGTGGAAAATATTTCTTCACATACAATTGTCCAATAGCTTCTCCAAGTGATCTGCTCGTTGCATCAAGTACAAGTTTCCAGCGAGGTTCCATTTTTTCCTGCCCCGATAAAGTCCTGCTATAGAAATCAAAATTCTCATCAACAAAATCTTTGGTGAGATAAGGAGCAACAGAATTAATAAGATGCCACCTCAGGAATGTTTTCCAGTCATTCACCGGAACAGTTTTCATCATGTCATCAAGCTCTTTCATAAAGCTGGGCTGAAAAACATTGATCTCCGTCAATCCCGGATATCCAACTTCTTTAAAATAGACATTCCAGTTGATATCAGGAGTAAGTTTATTCAACCCATCAATCTTAACTTTATTATAAGTCTTCTGTGGATCCTGATTTTCAACATTGGTAAAAGATGCTTTAGCCAGCTGAGTCTCCATCTTCATAACAGTTTCAGCATTTTTTTCTGCAACTGAATGTTCATCCTTTAGCAGTTCAAACATTTTTGTCAGATGAATTAGATATTTTTCTCTTATTTTTTTGACAGATTCATCATTATTGAAATAATAGTCCCGTTCAGGCAAACCTAAACCTGCCTGGTAAAACTGTGCAATCACACTGGTACTGTTCTTTGAATCCTGATTTGAAAACAGGTGGAAAAACGGGTTAATCTGGTAGGTTTGGAAAAATGCTCCGACAGACTGTACATCAGCGATATTATGTATTGAATCAATTTTGTCAAAAAACATCTTCATCGGGCTTATTCCCTGTTTTTCGATTGAAACAGTATCCATACCCGAGTTATAGAATGCACCTATCTTTTCAGTGTTGCTTCCCGGCTGAACATCTTTGGCAGAAGCAGCTTCCTCAATGATTTCCTTTATATCATGCCTGTTTCTTTCAAATAGTTCATCAAAAGTTGATCTGGAGTTTTTATCGGCCGGAATAGGGTTGTTTTTCATCCATGTCCCGTTCACATAAGTGAAGAAATCGTCACCTGGTTTTATAGTAGTGTTCATATTCTGAACATCAAAAGCGGGGTACTTTTTCACCGTCTCAGTTGTGTTTTTAACCTTATTGGAGCAACCCTGGAATAAGGCAATTGTGAGTACTAAAACAAAAATGTTTTTCATATGTTTTTTAAAATTTAAAATAAATTAATAGGAGCACAAAAATAATCTTTTGTTCCTGAATGACATCATAAAAACAAATTTCAATCTATCCGAGGACAACTTTCACCGCATGTTCTTTCCCATCGGCAAATACAGGTATGATATTGGATTTATGAAGGACACCATCAATTTTCACTTCCTTAATACCTTTAGATTTTCCGTCCGGATTAAAAACTTCTATCTTGTAGATGTCGCCCCTGAATTTCCTTGTTACTTTAAATCCTTTCCAATCTGTTGGTATACAGGGATCAACCAAGAGCCCGTCATATTCAGGACGAATACCAAGCATGTACTGCGTGACAGCATAGAAATTCCATGAAGCCGTTCCTGTAAGCCAGGAATTCTTGGCTTCTCCTGGTTTAAAAGCATCCTTCCCTGCAACCATCTGTGCATAAACGTATGGTTCAGTCTTATGCAGGTCGCTTATTTCCTCGAGATACGACGGACATATCTTTTTGTAATATTCCCATGCACGATTTCCATTGCCAACAACGGTTTCACCTATCATAATCCATGGATTATTATGGCAGAAGACACCTGCATTTTCTTTATATCCTGCAGGATATGATGATATTTCACCATATTCGATATAATATTTTGTGAATGCAGGATTATTAAGCACAATTCCGTATTTGCTGTCGAGCCGGTCCTTAACGGCATTGAGGGCTCTTGTGCAAAGACCTTCTTCCTTTCCTATACCAGCCATTGTGCACCATCCCTGGGATTCAATAAAAATTTTAGCCTCCTCGTTCTCATTGCTTCCTACTTTTCGGCCGTAATAATCATATGCACGTATAAACCATTCCCCATCCCACCCATATTTCTTTATAACTTCAACCATAGTATCAACCAGTTTTTGCGCACGCAGGGCTTCGTTCTCTTTTCCAAGTCTTTTGCACAGATCGATATAATCACGTCCATAAACTACGAATAGTCCTGCAATCATAACGGATTCAGCCTTAGATCCTTCTGTTTTGTTTTCGGTAGTCTGGAATGATTCATTCGGGTCGTTTGAAAAACAATTAAGATTAAGACAATCGTTCCAGTCAGCACGACCTATAAGCGGAAGACCATGAGGACCCAGGTTGTTTACTACATGATCAAATGAAACGGTAAGATGGTCAAATAAACTTCGGGCAACTGAAATGTCATTGTCAAAAGGCACTAGTTCGTCAAGAATACCAAAATCACCGGTCTCTTTAATATAACTTACCGTACCCAGGATAAGCCAGAGAGGATCGTCATTAAAACCACCACCGATATCGTTGTTTCCTCTCTTATTAAGTGGCTGATACTGATGGTAGCAGCCCCCGTCAGGGAATTGGGTGGAAGCTATATCAATTATCCTTTCCCGGGCTCTTTCAGGAATCTGATGAACAAAGCCAGTAAGGTCCTGATTGGAATCACGAAAACCCATGCCTCTTCCGATACCCGATTCGAAGAAGGAAGCAGACCGTGAAAAACAGAAGGTCACCATACACTGGTACTGATTCCAGATATTTACCATCCTGTCAATCTTATCATCGCCTGAGTCAACCATGTAAATACTTAGCAGGTTATCCCAGTATTTTCGCAGATCAGCCAGTGCAGCATCAACCTTGTCTACAGTATTAAAGTTGGCAATGGTTTCTTTTGCCTTTATTTTATTGATTACATTTTTTGATTCCCATTTTTCATCCTGTTTGTTTTCAACATAACCCAGGATAAAAATGAAATCCTTCGATTCCCCTGGTTTCAGTTCCACTTCAATGTAATGTGAAGCTATCGGGGACCAGCCATGAGCTTCACTGTTTCGTGGTTTCCCTTCAGCCACTACCTGCGGTTCATCAAAGCCATTATATAAGCCGATGAAAGATTCACGATCCGTATCATATCCCTGAACAGGAACATTTACAGAATAATATGCGTAATGATCGCGTCTTTCTTTGTACTCGGTTTTATGATAAATGACCGATTCTTCTATTTCTACTTCGCCGGTAGAAAAATTCCTCTGGAAGTTTTCCATATCAGAGGCAGCATTCCACAGACACCATTCTGTAAATGAAAAGATCTTCAGCTTTTTGGTTTCAGCGGAATTGTTTGTCAGGGTAAGCTTTTGAATTTCTGCCCATGTTTTCAAAGGCACAAAATAAAGAACATTTGCTGTGACTCCGTTTTTTTCGCCTCTGATATTGGTATAATTCATGCCATGGCGACATTCATAGCTTTCCAACTCTGTTTTACATGGTTTCCATCCCGGTGACCAGATATTCCTTCCGTCATTAATATAAAAATACCTGCCTCCGCTGTCCATAGGTACGTTATTGTACCTGTACCTCGTTATTCTGCGGAATTTGGCATCTTTATAAAAGGTATATCCCCCGGCAGAATTCGATATGAGTGAGAAAAAATCTTCACTCCCAAGGTAATTAATCCAAGGCCATGGAGTGCGGGATTGGTAATCACATATTCACGTTTTTTATCGTCGAAATAACCGTACTTCATATCTTTTAAGTTTAAATTTTATCGTGATTAAATTTGAGTCTCCTGTGCCTTGATTCTTCTATCATTTAATTCAATTGTAATTTCATCCATTTTCCTTTGATTTAATGGATATAATGTCATCACTCCTGCTGCCATCAGTGCAATAATTGTAGGTATCCAGCTCATCAGCATTATAATTCCGGGAACAGCACCCTGAATTGCAACAGCATCCTGCCCATTGTACTTAAATGCTGCTAATACAAATCCGATAATTGCACCTGCTATTCCTCCTCCGAATTTGGTTGCAAAAGAGCCTGCCGAGTAAACGAGTCCGGTAGCTCTTCGGCCATTCTTGAATTCCGAATAGTCTGCTGCATCACCCAGCATGGCAAAGAAGAGAGTCGGGAAAATGGCTGCTCCAAACTCCGAAATGGTACCGATTATGAAAATGCCAATTAAATTATTCGGACCGCAAAAAACAAGCAATGCATTTACAAAACCGGAAAAGATAAGTGCATAAATGAACAGGTTTCGTTTGCCAAATCGTTTCCCCAAAGGTGATGTTATCATGGCGCCTGCGATGGAAGCAAGCATTAGTCCGACCATATAAGAAGCAGCCAGAAGCTGATTATGCAAAAAATGGCTGAAATAAATCACCACAATACCCTGTTTTATCGAATTGTAGACGTTAAACAACAAACCGATAATAAGGAGTATAATCCATGGCCTGTTTCCTTATAAGATCTTTCAGGTCTTTTCCCAGACTTGTTTTTTGTTCTTTAGGAGGTTGCACACGTTCTTTGGTTGTAGCAAAAGTTATCATCAGGAAAAGGGAAAGGAAAACTGATAAAAGATAAATGGAGTTACTGTAGCCTCTCTTCTGGTCAATTATGGTTATATCTTTCGGTTCAAGATTTTCTTCACCGGATACTATAAAAGAGTATTTTTCCTGGGCATCCATTGAAAAGCTTTTCCCATGTGTCGGAAGGTTAAGTGTATCGGATATCCTGGGTTTTAGTCCATGTAAAAAGGGCTATCCCATGTTCTGTTTTGATGTTTACATTTTTTATATCCTTATTGGTTGAAACCGTAACTTCATATTTTTTCGAATCAAGCTTTTGCAATATTTATAGTTGGATTAATATTGCCAAAATGCACAACTAAAAACAACAAAGCTCCCTGAACTACCATACCACCGGTAAATGCGCCTACCATACGATACGAACCCAGGCTTGTACGTTCTTTGTTATCGCCGGTCATAACAGCCATTAAGGCACCGTAGGGGATATTATTTGCAGTCTGGGCAAGAAAAAAGATGAGGTATGTGGAATAGGCATAAATTATTTTGCCTGTCGGCCCGAATTTTGGAGATGTAAATAACAACGACAATGTTATTCCCAAAGGAATGGCTGTCCATAGTATCCAGGGGCGGAATTTGCCATATCTGGAATTTGTCCTGTCGCATATAATACCCATTATGACATCTATAATTCCATAGCAGAAACGGGCAATTA